>CAMARL010000164.1 GCA_945860325.1 Spirosoma fluviale
TTTAATTCCCTTTCAATCAAATTTTTTATTTCTATCGCTTCCATCCTTAGGCTTTTTGAGCGATGGCGTCCAAAATAATTTGGGGCACGACACGCGTTTCTTGATTGATTTTTTCTTGTAATTTCAAAATTCCACCAAGTAAAGCTTCGGGCCTAGGCGGACAACCTGGGACATACACATCCACAGGAATTACTCGGTCTACCCCTTTAACTACGTGATAACCATGTTCCCAATAGGGGCCTCCGCAATTAGCACAAGAACCCATCGATATCACATAGCGGGGTTCAGGCATTTGCTCATAAAGTCTTCTTATCCGATCAGCCATTTTAAATGTAACCGTTCCTGCGACAATCATCACATCGGATTGTCTAGGGGAAGGCCTAGGAAATACACCAAAGCGATCCAAATCATATCCAGAGGCAAAAGTTTGCATCATTTCGATGGCACAACAAGCCAAACCAAAACTCATTGGCCATAAAGAACTTGCCCGAGCCCAATTGAGTAAATCCTCAAATTGGCTCACTACAAATCCCTCCGACTGAATGTTTTGGTCTAAATATCCCTTCATTATCTTACAATGGTTAAATTCCCTACAACATCTGGATAAGCTTCTGGATAGTCTTCCAAATTTGGCCTAATGACATATATATAGGTGCCCGTTGGCAAATCTTTCCCGTTATATTTCCCCCTAAAAGGTTTTTCCTCATACATCGCACCAGAACTTTCATAAACTTTCAAGCCCCATCGGTCCATCACATAAATCTCCGCATCTGGATAGGACGAAATATTATCAATGGTCCAATAATCGTTTAAATCATCACTATTAGGAGATATAGCATCATAAGGTTTTACTCTAGCCAAAACGATGATATCAATCGTAGCAAAAATCCGACAATCTGCCGCAGTTGTTGCACCTGGCAGATAACCATTAATAAAATAGGTCGTCTTAAATGCATTCCCTCCTAAATCACCTAATCCCTTCACATCAAAATATGGATTAAGACTTAGTGGATCGGATAAAGCTAATTTAGGCGTCCATGACCATTTTATACCGGGAGTTTTAGCCCCATTCACTGGCATTAAAATGGGAGTAGGATTTTCCCCGAGTTCAGGGGCAAACATGATTATTTTTTTATCCGTAGCCACCCAAACCTTCGTAGCACAATCAGGCGTTTGACCTGAAGCAGTTAATTGAACAAAAAGGAGGATTGAAAGAATCGTTTTCAGATTTTGTAATTTATGTTTGAAAGTAGAAAAATATACGCGCACCATAAAGCTTTTAAAAAAATCCATGTAAAGGTTTTGTAAATATACCTAAATTCACAAAATTTTTGATCAATGTCCACATCCCATTTTTTCGAATCCGATTTAGCGACTTTGCGAGGGATGACACCTGCGCGCTTGTTGCTGCTTCAATCGGAATTAGGGTTATTTACCTTTGGGGACCTGATCCAATATTTTCCATTCAGATATGAAGATAGAACTTTACTAACACCTATCGCCGAAATCAATGATCAAATGGAAAATGTCCAATTTATTGGACGCATCAAATACAAGGAAAAAATAGGTGTTGGTCGCAGAGAAAGACTCGTGGCAGAGTGCTGTGATGAAACGGGATGCATCGAATTGGTTTGGTTCCAAGGGGTTAAATGGATTGAAAAATCATTAGTTGGCGGAGTAGATTTTTTATTTTACGGTAAGCCCGGGAGTTTCAATGGCCAAATTCAAATGACCCATCCCGAGATGGAAGTCTACAAAGGTCCACAGATTTCAGAGAAATTTTTTCAGCCCATTTACCCGCTGACTGAAAAATTACGCAAGAAATACATCGACAGTAAATTGATTGCTTCCTTGCAAAAAAGTTTGTTGGAAGTTTCTTTTCCCTATATAAGGGAAACTTTGCCTCAAGAGATCATTCAGCAATTTAAATTAATTTCTAAGCAGGAAGCGCTCTACCACATTCACCTACCGCAGTCGGAAAATTGGCTGCACCAAGCAAGAAGACGGTTGAAATTTGAAGAATTATTTTACAATCAGCTGCGTTTAATCAAGCAAAATTTAGTTCGCAAAACAGCTTTCCCAGGCCAAATATTTTCTTCTGCCGCCTTATTAACTACCTTTTATAAGGAGCATCTCCCCTTTTCATTAACGGAAGCGCAAAAAAAAGTTATTCGGGAGATTTTTGAAGACATGCGCTCAGGCAATCAAATGAACCGACTCCTTCAAGGGGACGTGGGTTCTGGAAAAACCATTGTCGCCTTTATTTCGATGTTGCTCGCCATCGACAATGGAACCCAGGCTTGTTTGTTGGCCCCCACCGAAATCCTAGCAGACCAACATTTTCAAGGATTAAAAAAGTTTGCAGATCTTCTTGGGGTGAGCATTGCTAAACTCACGGGATCTGTCAAGAAGAAAGATCGCGTGGAAATACATGAGGGTTTACAGTCCGGGACCCTGAATATATTAGTGGGGACACATGCCATTTTTGAAGATGTGGTCCAATTTAAAAATTTAGGACTTTGCATCATAGACGAGCAACATCGTTTTGGGGTAGCTCAAAGAGCTAAACTTTGGGATAAGAACAAGCAAATTCATCCCCATGTTTTAGTCATGACGGCGACTCCGATCCCGAGAACTTTGGCCATGACTTTATATGGAGATCTTGATGTTTCGGTGATTGACGAATTGCCGGCGGGTAGAAAACCCATTCAAACCATTCACCGCTATGACTCACACCGTTTACAGGTGTTTGGTTTTATCCAAAGTGAGATTCAAAAAGGGCGCCAAGTATACATCGTTTATCCACTCATCGAAGAGTCTGAAAAAATGGATTTCAAAGATTTAATGGATGGGCATGAAAGCATCACAAGGGCCTTCCCTGAAATACCTTTGGGCATATTACATGGGAAAATGAAGCCGGCCGACAAAGATTTCGAGATGGCTCGTTTTGTTAAAAATGAAACCAAAATCATGGTGGCCACGACGGTGATTGAAGTAGGTGTGAATGTCCCAAATGCTTCCGTTATGATCATCGAAAGTGCGGAGCGATTTGGGTTAGCGCAATTGCACCAACTCAGAGGCCGGGTGGGCCGAGGGGCTGAGCAAAGTTATTGTTTGTTGCTCACCGATTATAAAATTTCAGCAGATACAAAAAAGCGTATTGAAACGATGGTAAGGACAAATAATGGGTTTGAAATCGCGGAAGTAGATTTGCAATTAAGAGGTCCTGGAGATATTGGCGGAACGAGACAGAGTGGGGCTATCGACCTAATGATTGCTGATTTATCGAAGGATGGGGAGATTTTAAAAGTGGCCCGAGAGACCGCGGTGTCTATATTAAACGAGGATCCCAATTTAGAACATGATAAAAATGCGATGATTCGGGATCAGGTACGCCAACAAAAAAAGGATACGACCAATTGGGCCCGAATAAGTTAGTTTAACGTTGGGTCATCCGGGTAGGTCGACAACACCCTAAAATCCCCTCCCTTATCATAAAGTACGGTCCGCCATAAATTTTTATTCGATTCATCAAACACGTAATCCTCTCGAGCCGGATGTAAATACCAAGCGTTTTGCTTCACCTCGCGGACTAATTGGCCCGCGCCCCAGCCCGAATACCCAATAAAAAATTTAATCTCTTTGAAATTGATGGCGCCACTGACCACATGTTCGATGGCTTTTTCAAAACTTCCCGACCAAAATATTCCTTTGGAAATTTCAATTCCATCGGGAATAAGATCAGGCCTGCGGTGTAAAAATTGCATGATCGTGGGATCCACAGGACCCCCTGAAAACAAGGGTACGTTTTCCAATACCTTTTCATCTACGATTGAATCGAATACAACCTCTTGCTTTTGGTTTAAAATGAGTCCAAAAGAATGTGAATTGGAGTGCTCACAAAGCAATACTACAGACCTATGAAAAGCAGAGCCCTCTAGAAATGGTTCTGAGATCAAAAGAACTCCAGGTTTTAATTCATCTTCCATCGTAATGTAAAAGCATAAAAAGGAATTTCGTATCTTGTTTTAAATTAAAAAATCTATGTCCTTTATCGTTTTTATCTCTTTAGGTGGCAATCTAGGAAATACCCTTGAAATATTTAAAAACTCATACCTTGAAATTGAAAAAAAAATAGGTCGCATCACTGCATTTTCCAAAATTTATCAAACGGCTGCTTGGGGGAAAACGGATCAAGCCGATTTTTTAAACCAAGTAATTTCATTAGAAACCGATTTAAATCCTGAAAAAATCATGTCTGAATTATTAGATATTGAATTGTTTTTTGGCCGTCGGCGCAATGTCATCTGGGGTCCTCGAATACTAGACCTTGATATCCTTTTTGTTGAAAATCAAATTATAAGCAGTGAAAATCTAGATATCCCGCATCCTCAAATTGCCAATAGACGATTTGTTTTAATTCCCATGGCTGAGATTGCTCCCCATTTTTTACATCCGGTTCTCCAACAAAGCATGTTGGAATTATTGGAACAAACCACAGATCTTCAAAGTGTTCGAGTGATGGATTAGTCCTCGATTTCAGTATCGTTTTCTAAAAGACTGGGGTTGGGGAAGCGCCAACTTTGCCCCACAATTTTTTCGTAGTAATTTTCGTAAAGGGGTAGGATCTTTTTGATGTCAAATAATTTGGCCCGTTCCAATGCATTTTTTTTCATGGTGGCATGTAAAATGGGGTCTGACAATATAGCGATTGCATTTTTTGCCATATCATCTAT
>CAMARL010000165.1 GCA_945860325.1 Spirosoma fluviale
CACTCCTTTGAAAATTTAGTAATCAAATCAGACACATAACCTTCGTATTGAATCTTTTCATTGTTTTTATTAATGAAATCCGGATTGTAATAAAATCCTTGGCCAGGCAAGACATTTAAAAAATCAAAGCCATGAGGAAGAGCACCTAAATGCATTTTTCCGACCCAAGCGGTTTGATACCCATTTTTTTGTAAGGCCTCAGGAAAAACCGCTTGGTCTATATTAAACACTTTTTCATTCACCTTATAGCCATTCATGTGGCTGAATTTTCCGGTTAATAAGGTAGCCCGACTAGGCCCACAAATGGAATTAGTTACTACGTTATTGTACAAAATGGCACCGGCTTTTGCAATACGATCGATGTTAGGCGTTTTGGCAATTTTACTTCCATAGGCACTTATAGCCTGTGTAGTATGGTCATCGGAAAAAATAAAAATGATGTTGGGCTTCTGGCTAAAAGCGAAAAAACTGATGGTTGAGAATAGAAAGGTTAATAAATTTTTCATAGCATTTTGGTTAATTTATACGCCTTAGCGTTACTAATTTAATATCAAGATCATTCGGCTTGAGCAAATTTTGGCTCATCAATGTAAGTGTACCATTTCCTGATTTCAAATGAATGGTTCCTAAATTCAAAGATATAAAATCTTTGATATAAGATTCATCTCTTGGTACAGTATCATGTTCCATCCCAATCAGAGGTACATTATTTTCTTTTTTAACCGCATTTTTTAAGTAACTGCTACCAAAACTTATAGACAATTCCGTACCTATGTTGTCTTTGGAGCAAGCATAATAAACTTCAATTTCAAAATTGCCTTCTTTTTCAAGAGCTACGTCCCAACTAATATAATCTTCTTTTGTTAACCAGTTTGTCAAGTGGCTATCGTTGGGGAATTGATTTGAACGTTTAATATTTCCATGGCTAAAACCCTCACTGACGGGAAGCTGGGTTAATTTTATATCGGGATGACCAATGATCAAAGGCCTATTATCATCTTTGGGAAGTTCAGATAAAACCTCTAATTCCCAATTCTTTTTTACCGTTAAAAGTTTCTGATATTCGGAGGGAAAGGAATTCGCCACATTTTTAGTTTGCTGGTAATCTTCTTCTAAATTATATAAGGCACCATCAGAGGATAATCTAAAATTTTGTGAGCGGACACTTGTTTGTTTGTTCCAATAATTAACAATCATACGATCAGAATCATCGGAATTTGATTGGCCCAACAATAAAGACTTAAGACTTTTTCCATCCAATGGCTTTTTTGAATCCAAAGGAATATTGGCCAAGTCGGCCAAAGTCGGCAATAAATCCATGACACTGGCAATCGATTTAATTTGAGTTCCTGCTTTCAATTTACCAGGCCATTGCATGATCAATGGAGACCTAACTCCACCCTCTTCCGTAGTACCTTTAATTCCTTTCATCCCACCATTCCAACGATGGCCATTGGGTCCATTGTCGGAAAAATAAATAACGATGGTATTCTTGGTAAGTTTTAATTGATCCAATCGCTTCATTAATCGACCTACATTCCAATCAATGTTTTCTGATAAAGCGAGAGCTGCTTTTGTATGCAAACTATTTTCTTTTGAAGCCAGTGATCCTTTTTGAGTCAATTCAATATTTTTATATTTAGCCCAATAATTATCTGGCACTTGCATCGGACTATGGGGAGTATTGAGCGGTAAGTAAAGAAAGAAGGGGGATTTTGAATGTTGGTCTATAAAATCAATCGCATGGTTGGTAAGGTCATCCGTTATGAATCCTTTGCCTCTAGTAATTTCACCATTATGTTCAAGAATGGGATTAAAATAATTGCCCCAATGGCCTGAACAAAAACCATAAAAATCGTCAAATCCTCTGGAATTAGGATGATAAGGCGCTTGGCCTCCATTATGCCATTTTCCATAGGCAGCAGTGGAATAGCCAGCTTTTTTAAAAATTTGGGCGATGGTTGTTTCATCTAAATCTAATCTTACACGACCCGTAGAAGTACTGGAGACACCTCCGCGAACATGGTATCGACCCGTCAAAAACTCAGCACGTGTAGGAGAACATACTGGACTTACATAGAAATACTGAAGAGACACACCATTTCTAGCCATTTTATCAAGAATGGGTGTTGAAACAGTTCGATTTCCATTAAAGCCTAGATCCCCCCAACCTTGATCATCACTTAAAATAATAATGATATTTGGGTGCTCATTTTTTTGTCCATAAGAGGCGAAAAAAAGGAATTGACAAACAAATAACACCACATATTCTATAAATTTTTTCATTAAGTACATTGAATGAAGAACTAATTAAATAACATGATTCATTTTTTCTGATACACCTTCACATAATCCACAGAAAAAACATCGGGAAAAACCGTTTTACTTATTTCAGCCAAGACGCTTGGGATCTCCATACTTAAAATCAGGTATTCAGGAATTTGAGAAACCCCAGCGGAAACTTCATAAAATTTAAGTCCATCGATGTAAAAAGAGTAGGTTTCTGGAGTCCACAATAATCCAAATGTATGAAAACCTGAACTAACTCCCTTGAGATAACTTTGCATCCCCCGGGTGCTTTGTTGGCCCGCCCCATAAGGTCCCCAATGCACATTATGAGAAACAATGTCAGTCCCTAATTTTTTAAAAAACTCCATGATATCCACCTCAGCTCCATATATTTTTGGGTCAGTTCCTCCGGCCAATTGGGGTGATTGTAACCAAAAAGCGCCCCAAACACCAGGAGAATTTTGAAGCTTTGCTTTGCACTCAAAATAGCCATATTGGGGCATGAATTTTCCTTGTGTCCCGACCGCACTAATCAGAATTGAATCATTTCTTTTCAAGGCATATAAATTCAAAAGCCCATCTTTCACCTGAATCGCTTCAGTCGAAACATAACCCAGGGCACGCTTACCTAAACCACGTGGTTTCCACTTTAAGGTGTCCAATTGACTTCCATTAAATTCATCTTCCCAAACCAAAGAATAACCCTGATTAACTGGATTGAATTTATCCATCGAGATAGGTCCCTGAGCAGGTCTTTGACCCAAAATCACTTGTTGGACTAGGCCATACAAAATGAAAGCGAAAATGAAATTCAATTTATTTCCCTGCATATTTTAATGAATTAGTAATCAAAGTATTATTAATATCTACCAATATAATAGCTATTTTTGTTAAGTGAAAACTTACGTATTAACTACCATCATACTCTTGCATTTTTTTAACCTCAATAGTCAGTCCATTTCAGGAACTGTACGGGATGAAAAAACGGGTAAAGCGATTCAATTTGCAAATGTAAGTCTTTGGAAAAAAGATTCCACTGTTTTCCAAGGCACCTTAAGCGACACTCTGGGGAAATTTAGCTTTAAAAAAATACCGGGAGATATTGCTTATCTCTATGTTCAAGCGCTAAATTATCGTTCAGTTAAAGAAACCACAACCGCTTCAAGCACTTTATTTAACATTCGTTTAAAACCAGAAAATACACTTTTGAATGAGGTATTTGTCCAAGGAGAGCGAGCTTCCAATACCACACAAATAGATAAACAGGTTTTTAATGCACGTCAATTTCAGAACGCGGCCAATGGAACTGGTCTTGAATTAATTCAGCGATTACCCTCTGTCACGGTCAATATTGAAGGAAATATTTCTTTGAGAGGTAGTTCGGGATTTGTTTTATTGGTCGATGGCAAACCCTCAAGTCGAACTCCGGCAGATATTTTAGCACAAATTCCGGCCAACTTAATTGAGAGTATTGAAGTATTAACCACCCCCTCCGCTAAATATGATGCAGATGGAAAGGCTGGAATGATTAATATCGTCACTAAAAAAGACAGCAAAATAGGAACTTCCTGGTCAGGAAATTTGATGAATGGAGGGACAAACCCTCTTCGCTGGGGTGGTGATTTGATGTGGACCTACGCAGAAAAAAAATGGAATATTTTTGCGGCGGCTGATTATCGGCGATTTGATATTGAGGGATTTCGCGTGGGAGAAATAAGAACTATCTTCAAAGACACTTTAACTTATATGCCATCAAAGGGAATAAGAGACTATAAGGATTTTCAATATTCATTGCGAGCAGGAGGAAGCTTTTACCCCAAGTCCACCGATTTAATCAATTGGTCTGCTTACATAGGCGAAAAACAAACAGATCGAACAGCAAATTTAAATTACCAAGATTTTATTCAGACAGGAAGTTCGCCGTCTCTATTTTCAAATCAATTTAAATCACCCTTAAGAGAATTTTACAATCAAAACTTATTTGTTCGTTCCGGGAAATTTCAAACATTCACCGCTGACTATACACACACATATGCAAACAAAAGTAAATTAACGACTTTGGCTCTGTATGAATATTCAGAATTAGGAGGGCCATTAAATAATTACGATACCTATGAAGGGACAAATAAATTGTTGCTTTGGGAAAGGTCTACCGAAACGAGTCCACTGACAGCCTTAAGATTTCAAATTGACTATTCTCTACCATTATCAAACAATAGAAAATTAGAAATTGGGTATCATATCCGTCAAATTCAGCATGATGGAAACTTTTTATTTGAGCGATTAAATCCGGCAAACCAGCAATGGAATTCGGATCCTAATTTCAGTGATCAAATGAATTTATCACAAAAAATTCACGCTCCTTATATCCAATGGAGTGGCGTGAAAAATTTGTTCACCTATGCGTTAGGACTTCGATCCGAAATATTAAGTCGCCAACTTAC
>CAMARL010000166.1 GCA_945860325.1 Spirosoma fluviale
GATGATCACCGAATGGCCATGGCCTTTGCGCCCGTTGGGCTTTTGTGTGAATTAATGATTCATGAACCTGGAGTGGTCGCTAAATCGTATCCTAGTTTCTGGGATCACCTAAATAAAATTTTGAAGTCGGCATAAATTCTCCTAAGTTCATTAGAGCAAACAATTTTGAAATTTCGATTACCTAAAAAATAAATGCGATGAAAAAAATTCTATTAATCTTGATCTTAAGTCCATTGCTGGCTTTTTCACAGAAAACCATCATTCACTGCGGGAAATTAATTGACGTTAAGTCTTTGCAAGTATTGACGAATATGTCCATCATTGTCGAAGGTAAAAAAGTCAGTGCCGTGGTGCCAGGATATCAGGATGGGGCTAAAGGGGACCAAGTGATTAATTTGAAAAATAAAACGGTTATGCCGGGTTTGATTGATATGCACGTGCACTTAGAAAGTGAAACAAATCCAAGTGCCTATTTAGATCGGTTTACTAAAAATCCGGGGGACATCGCCTATCAGGCACTAGTCAATGCCAAGAAGAATTTAATGGCGGGATTTACGACCGTTCGAGATTTAGGGGGTACCCATGTCGTGATTAGTTTACGCAATGCGATCAATAAGGGGCTCGTGGAAGGTCCTCGGATATTTACGGCTGGTGTTACGATCGGTACCACGGGAGGTCATGCGGATGATACCAATGGGATTAATGAAACATTTAAAAAGGATTTGGGGCCTGAAGATGGGGTAGTGAATGGGGCCGATGATGCGGCTAAAGCGGTTCGTCAGCGATATAAAGAAGGTTCTGATTTAATTAAAATTACGGCGACGGGTGGAGTTTTAAGTTATGCGAAAGATGGGATGGGTGCCCAGTTCACCGAAGAGGAAGTTCGCGCGATTGTTAAAACGGCTAAGGATTATGGATTTAAAGTTGCGGCACATGCACATGGAGCCGAAGGGATGAAAAGAGCCGTTTTGGGTGGGGTTAATTCGATCGAACATGGAACGTTTATGACTTCTGAGGTGATGAATTTGATGAAAGAGAGGGGAACTTATTTTGTACCTACGGTCATTGCTGGCCGATCGGCAGCGGATTCAGCTTTAATCCCAAATTATTATCCAGAAATGGTTAAAAAGAAAGCATTGGAAATCGGGCCTATCATACAATCAACTTTTGGTAAAGCCTATAAAGCAGGGGTGAAAATAGCTTTTGGAACTGATGCGGGGGTCTTTGGTCATGGAAAAAATGCACGTGAATTTGAGTTGATGCATGAAGCCGGCATGCCTATTTTAGAAGCTATTCAAAGTGCTACGTTAAATGCTGCAGATTTATTAGGCCAATCTCAAAATTTGGGTACGATCGAAGCGGGTAAGTCTGCGGATATTATTGCCGTGGAAGGCAATCCCGTTGAGACCATTCAGTCCATGAGCAAAGTCAAATTTGTGATGCGCGACGGAATCGTGATGAAAAATGTCAATTAATTCAGTGCGGGAATTCGATTTTTTAGGTATTCAAAAGCGCCTAAGAAAATGGCTGAAAATATGAATTGACTTGCTAACGTGTTTTTCAGAAAAGGTATTCCAGCCGCATAACAAGCTAATAATCCTTGAATGGATTTGGCATAGGTGATATCGCTTGAAAGCCAAACAGCGAAATTAGACAATAGAAAAAATCCTATACCTGAAGCTAAATTGGTACTTATAAAATTCAAAGCGGTGATTTTTTGCTGATTTAATCTACTTCCTAATAAGGTGATTAGTGCAAAAATACCCATGTGAACTCCATCAAATCCGAAAGAAAAGCTAGGAAAATATTCAGTGTATAATAAATTGTTTAAGAGTAAATTGGATAGCCAAACAGCTAAAATGGTCCAAGAAATGGCTTGAATTTTTTGATTAAAATAGATTCCGGCAAACAAGGCCATAGAGGCGATAGGCGAGAAATTCACCCAACTAGTTCCTCCTAAAATAAATAATCTGCTGGCTACGGCTAAGGCTAAAAATCCGATAAGTACGAGAGTTCTTTTTGTCATTTCTTGTTAACGTAAAAGTCAAATATATTTTTAGAAGGCTAAATAATTTCCAAAGGTAAAACAAAAGCAGTAATTTTACCCATTCTAATTCAAATTATGTCTGAATCATTGCCAAAAATAGGTTTATTGGGAGGTGGCCAGCTAGGTCGCATGCTTTTACAGGCGGCGATTGATTTGGATTTTGAAATTTCATGTTTAGATCCTGATGCGGAGGCGCCATGTCATTTGATGACTAAGCATTTTGTTCAGGGTTCCTTTCAAGATTTTAATACGGTTTATTCTTTTGGCCAATCGCATGATGTGATTAGTATAGAAATTGAACACGTAAATGTGGATGCCTTGGAGCGCTTGGAAAATGAGGGGAAATTAGTGTATCCCCAACCGCATATTTTGAAAATGATTCAAGATAAGCGATTGCAAAAGCAATTTTTCAAAGACCACGGTTTCCCTACTGCTGATTTTGTTTTGATTGATTCGGCGGAAGAAATTAGGGACCAAATCTCTTTTTTACCGGCATTTAATAAATTAGGAAAAGGGGGATATGATGGACGCGGGGTACAGTTGATAAAGAACGAGTCTGATATTTCATTAGGATTTAACGAACCTGGACTTTTAGAAAAAGCAGTTAATTTCTCAAAAGAATTAGCCGTGATTGTCGCTCGAAATGCCAAGGGTGAAATCTCTGCATTCCCAGCAGTCGAAATGGTGTTTCATCCTGTCCATAATCTTGTGGAATTCCTTGTTTCACCGGCGGATATATCAAAGGAAATTGAAACAAAGGCATCGAAAATTGCCATCGATTTAATCGCAAAATTAGGAATGGTGGGTGTATTGGCGGTTGAAATGTTTTTAACTCCCGAAGGAGAAATTTTAATTAATGAGATAGCGCCTAGGCCCCATAATTCGGGTCATCATACGATTCGGGCTAATGAAACTTCACAATATGAACAGCATTTACGTGCGATTTCTGGACTTAGTTTAGGAAAAACTACCTCGAAATGCTTTTCGGGTATGTTGAATTTACTAGGTGAAGATGGATATACGGGACCCGTTAAGTATGAAGGTTTACGGGAAATTTTGTCTATTCCGGGGGTTCATCCATTTTTATATGGAAAGAAAATAACGAAGCCATTTAGGAAGATGGGTCATGTAACGATCTTGGGAGATTCAAGATTGGAAATTGAGGAAAAGGCAGAAAAAGTTAGAAATTTGATTCGTGTAATTAGTTAAATATTGAATAATATGGTAGGAATTATCATGGGTAGCAGTTCGGATTTGCCAGTGATGCAAGACGCGATTGATGTTTGTAAGGAGTTTGGTATCCCTTTTGAAGTGGATATTGTCTCCGCTCATCGGACCCCAGTTAAAATGTTGACCTATGCACAAGATGCAAGATCACGCGGGATCCAAGTGATTATTGCCGGTGCTGGAGGTGCGGCTCATTTACCTGGGATGATTGCTTCTGCGACCATTTTGCCAGTGATTGGTGTTCCCGTCAAGTCGTCTAACTCGATCGATGGTTGGGATTCGATTTTATCTATTTTACAGATGCCCAATGGAGTGCCAGTGGCTACGGTAGCGCTTAATGCCTCTAAAAATGCAGGAATATTAGCCGTTCAAATGTTGGCCATTTCAAATGAGTCCTTATCTGAAAAGCTTGATCTTTACAAAAAAGATTTAGTGGAAAAAGTAGCAGTGATGAGTCAAAAAACACAGGATAATTTATAAATTTTACACATGAAAATTCCTTTTTTAAAAGAAAGTTCAAGTTCAAATTTGCCATTAATTACGCTTTTTGTGTTGTTAATTACCCTTTTGGGTTTAGTTTTTGTTGGGTATGAGCATTTTTTAGGCCCTGAAAATAAGGAGCTGGCAAAGGCTGAAAAATTAGAGTTAGCGGAGGATGAGGTATTAATGGAGCCACCGGTGTCAATTATTACGGATTCTACGTCAACGGTTTCTTCCGTCGATAGTTCTCAAGGAAGGGATTCTGTTCAGAAGGCGGAATTAGCCTTGGAGGTGCAAAAGCAAGAAGCTGAGGCGCAGAAAATTCCGGAGGAGAAAGTCGTAGAGCCGAGTGGAAAAGCCTATTCGTATGCGGCGGAGAAAGGTGAATCTTTGAATGGGGTGGCTAAGCGGTTTGGACTAACGGTGGACCAATTAAAATCCATGAACCCAAGCATTTCAGATGGGTTTAAGGGTGGCAGTAAAGTAAATGTCAAAATTAAAGCGATTCATACGGTTGGCCCAGGAGATGTTTTAAGAGTCGTAGCAGAAAAATATAAAGTGTCTAAAAAATCCATCATGGATGCTAATCACAAGTCGGAGGATGTAACCTTACGTGGGGAGGCTTTGGTAATTCCTGTCAAATAATGCAGGTTAAAATCGGCTTATTTTTGATTTTAAGTTTTTATGGTTTTGCTGTTTTTGGAGTTCAAGAATTGGATTCATTGCAATTGAATTGCCAGAAAAAGCGTATTAAATCTTTTAATTTCGAGGATTTACAGTGGATGTTTCGGGAGCGGGTGCCCATTGAAAATCAGTTTGAAATTCCGGTCCAATTGGATTTTTTCATTCAAGATGCTTCGGGGCTTCAATCAAAAATTTATTCCTTAGGCGCTGCTGCAGAAAACAAAGAAAATTTATTTGCATTTAGCAACATGACAGACGATCCTTTATTGGTCTGGGGAAATACA
>CAMARL010000167.1 GCA_945860325.1 Spirosoma fluviale
AATGGCATACTTCCCGCATCGTAGTAAAAGGTGAGCAAATTGAACATTGGTTGGACAATAAGCTGATCATATCGGTCAATAGAAATTCCAATGAATTCAAAAATGGATTCTTGCAAAGTAAATTCAAATCTATTTCGGGATACGATAAACGCAAAGAAGGCTATATTTTATTGCAAGATCATGGCCACAACGTAGCCTTCAAAAACATCAAAATAAAGGAATTGGATTAGTTTTTTTGGTAGACTAAGCGACCTTTAACGAAGGTTTGTTGGACTTCAACTTGATTATTAAATATCACCACATCTGCATCTTTGCCTTTGGTCAAAGATCCTTTTCGATCCGAAACTCCCATAATTCGAGCGGGAGTTTCCGTGATCATTTGGATCGTTTCCACTAAAGGGACCTCGGCCATCTTTAACATCGTTCGAACCAATCGGTCTGCAGTAGCCACGCTTCCAGCAAATGAAGTTCGATCAGGTAATTTTGCCACGCCATCTTCGATGATGACTTTTAATCCGTTTTTGAAAGAACCTAAAACTGACTCACCCTCTGGCATATCCGCAGCCCGCATCGCATCGGTAATTAAAGCAATTCGGTCCGGACCTTTTATTTTGTAAATTAATTTCAAAAGTGGAGCGGGTAAATGTACGCCATCCGCTATAATTTCCACATCCATATCATCCAACAAATAGGCTGATTCGATAACACCAGCAAATCGAAAAGCATTGCGGCGTGTTACCCCCGACATAGCTGAATAAAAATGGGTAGCTAAGGTAAAACCTCCATGATGATAGGCCTCCAAAACTTCCTCATAAATAGCATCCGTATGCGCAATAGCGGCTAAAACGCCTTTTGATGTTACATATTTGCCAAATTCCACAGCGCCTTTTAGTTCAGGGGCCGCAGACCAACGCTTAATACAATCAAAAGAAGAAAGAATTTCTTTGTATTCGGCAGGATCAGGATCTCGAATAAATTTCGGGTCCTGTGCCCCTCGTTGGCTTACGGCAAAATAGGGTCCCTCCAAATGCATGCCAATAAAATCAGACCCTGATTTATTCGAAGCACATGCGGTTTGATAAGCCTCTAACGTTTGAATCAAATTTTCTTTTTCGCAAGTCAACGTTGTTGGAAGCATGGAAGTGGTACCATGTTTGGCATGGGTTTGGGCGATCTGTAAAAATGCATCCACGGTCCCATCCATAAAATCAGAACCCCCTCCCCCATGAATATGAATGTCAATAAATCCGGGTGAAATATAATTACCCTGAGCGTCGACTAATTTGGCATCCGGGAAATCGATATCGGTCGTCAGCACGTCAACAATCTTTCCATTTTCAATCAAAAGACATCCTCCGGTTTGAATCCGATTCTGATGAATGATTTGGCCATTAAAGATTTTAATTCTGTCTGACATTCGTTAAAAATTCTTTGGTAAAAGCGAAGCAGAGCTGGTATCTAAATACAAATCACAATGGGCGTGGTTCTGTAAAATACTGGCAGGGTGTACATTGGAAACAGGTTTCGTTAAACAATCATTCACCGCCTGAGCCTTTCGCTCATCAGGAACCGAGCAAACAATGTGAACAGATTTCATGATTTGCTTAATCGACATACTAATCGCCTGCTTAGGCACATCATTCATCGTTTCAAACCAACCCTCTCCCATTTGTTGGGCTCTACAAGCTTCATCTAAATCCACCACGATATACGGCTTTTCCGTGTCAAAATCAGCCGGGGGATCATTGAAAGCCAAATGTCCATTTTCACCGATGCCAACCAATGCCACATCAATGGGATTTTGAAGAATTAATTCGGCTAGTCGCGCGCATTCTTGAACTGGATCAAGCTCACCGTTAATCAAATGACCCATTTTTAACGTTGGCACCAAATAGATAAAACGCTCATTCAAATAATGGCGAAAACTAGCTTTATGCGTAATGGATAAACCAATATACTCATCCAAATGAAACATTTGAACTCGGTCCCATTGGATTTCAGGATCGCTAATCAATTGCTGAATAGTTTCAAACTGACTCGTCCCCGTCGCTAAAATGATATTAGCAAAACCTTTTTGACTAATCGTTTCTTTGATTAATTCAGCGGCTCTTAAGCCCGCCGAAATGCCTAATTCTTTAACATGATTACTTATATGTACCTTCAAAATAATTAAAATTTAAACGCGTAAAAATACTTTTTTATCATACAAAAATTTCAGTGAAAGCCATTTGATCAATAAAATTGCGATGGCTACAAAAATGATGAATGTGGGATCTCCTGCCAACTGGTATGCCCAGTCAAACAATTTTTTGGCAGTGTATTCCCATTCAATAAATTTCTCAGAAAGGTAAATTAATATCGAATTAACGCCGATTACTTGAAATGCAAACGCCCATTTTTTATAGCCTAAAACATCAATCACATAATAGAAAAGCGCAAAAAACAACAAGCTACATCCAACGGTTTGCATCACAAATGAACTAGACCATAAATTCTTATTGATCGGGAAATCCAGGTTCCATACCTGGGCTATGACCAAAGAAATAACCCCTGAGGCCAATAAATACAGGGCCTTTTCTTTCCCACTGATATTCGTCCGTTTTAAAAACACACCTACCATAATTCCAGCTAGCGCATTTCCAATCGCAGGAATATTGTTGAAAAAACCGACCGTATCGTGTATGCCCATGCTTAATTTTCCAGGCAAAACCATTCGGTCCACATAAGAAGCAAAATTGCCTTCAATCGTCAAGTCGCCAGGAGCAAAACCTGGAGCCGACATGAATTTTAAAATCAAATAATACCCAATTAAAAGGGCAGAAAACCAGATGATGAGCCAGCGTTGTTTGGCGTAGAGGTAAATGATATTGGCCAACATATACGCTATCCCAATTCGGCCTAAAACGGATGAAAAACGTATCTCAGCTAATGGCCTGAGCGTAAGTCCATTGTTGTAAATAACACCTAAAATAAACAAGATGAGACCTCGTTTGACCACTCGTTTCAATAAGACATTTTTAGAAACTCCTTCGTCCAATGCTTTACCAACTGAAAATGGAGTAGAGACCCCAGCTAAAAAAATAAATAAAGGAAAAATAAGGTCATACATCGTGAATCCATTCCAGTCAGGATGTCGTAGCTGAGTAGAAAAACTTTCCCAAAAAGGCGAATGAGTGACCTTGGCTAGGCCATGAACAATATCCTCCGCACCGATGATCCAAAACATATCAAAACCACGCAAGGCATCCAATGAATACAATCGATTGTTCAAAAACTTCTCTTGCTGTTCCAGTAAATCTGCTGATTGCGCCATGAGTTAAATTTTGGGTTCCCAACCTTTTTCGTATTCACGTGACCAAAATTTCATTGCACCCTTATCATTCAAAATATGACCATTTTTAGGATTAATTTCTAAAGATCGGCCTACTCGCTGAGAAATATTGCCTAATTGGACCAAAAGCGTACTTTGATGTCCAGAGACAATGTCTGAATTCAATTTTGTACCTAAGCGAATTCCGTCGAAAAAGTTAAGAATATGCAAGGCATCTAAATTTTGTGAGGGATCCGATAGGTTGCGCGCGTCCACGGTAAAATTATTTTTCACCTCTTTGACCAGGTTATTTTTAAGGTCGTAAATCTTATACGAGTTACCACTTTCGATGACCATACTGCCCTGTTCCGCATAGAAAATAATGCCTACGCTATTGGCCTCAATGGACTTTCCGTTGCAACTACGACCTTCCCAGGATATCATGGATTTATTCTCAAATTCCAAATTAATCACTTGGGTATCTGGTGTCTGCCAATCATCTTGATACATATATCGACCACCGGTTGAGTTTACTTTTGTCGGATATTCCACATTCAAACCCCAACGAGCCAAATCGATCATGTGAGTACCATTATTCAATGCCTCACCTGTTCCCCAGTGCCAAAACCAATGCCAATTGTAGTGAATCAAATTATCCTTGTATGTTTTTCTTGGCGCAGGTCCTTGCCATAAATCATAATTAAGCCATTCCGGAACGGCGGTATCCTTCCCTATTCCAATCGAAGCACGGTTATTGGTATACCACGTTTTCGCAAAATAGGGTCGGCCAATAACCCCCGCATGAAGCTCCGCAATCGCTCCGGCCACATTAGGCCAAGAGCGGCGCTGGTTACCCATTTGCAAAACACGCTTGTGTTTTTCTGCTGATTTAACCAGCATTTCACCTTCGTTAGGATTATGGCTACAAGGCTTTTCTAGATAGACATGTTTGCCAGCTGAGCAGGCCAACAAAGCCGCGGGGGCATGCCAGTGGTCGGGTGCGGTCACAATGAGCGCATCCAAATTTTTATCTTCTAGCGCATTCCTGAAATCAGGAGTTGCTTGGGGTTTATTTGATTGAATTTTACCTATGGCATCGATGCAAATATCAGCCGCACGAGAATCTACATCGCAAACGTGAAGGACTTCGCAGTTTTTTTGATGGGCGAAATTTTTGCCAACGGCCAGGCCTCGGCTATTTACTCCCATACAGGCCACCCTGATTTTCTCGTTGGCCCCTAGAATATTTTGATAACTTTTGGCTGAAAATGCGGGAAGCATTCCTCCTAAACTTAATGCAAAGGCTCCTGAGGATGCCTTTTTAATAAAGGTTCTGCGTGTATTTTTCATTTAAATAGGTTAAAAAG
>CAMARL010000168.1 GCA_945860325.1 Spirosoma fluviale
CAATCGATCGATCTTCGGCAAATTGATCGCCAAATCAAGCAAGATTATCAGGCTTTCGTGGAGAATGATTGTGAGGTAGCTTCTTTGTTTCCCACCTTGGGGAAAGAGGGTTTAGCGTATTTACATCGGAATGGATTTGAGACATTAAAGGCTCCAGATCGCTGGCTGCTGATCGAGCAAATGCTTGAAGTGTTAGACCAACATATATTTTTTATTGCCGAATCGGAAAAGGGTGTTTATTTGTCCTTATTTCCGCAAGAAGAGTTCTTGTATAAGTCGACTGATCCCATGGAAGCCTTAAACAAACTTTATAGCTTTCATTTTTCTATTGGCGAATTTAGGAGGGAGAAAAATTTGATTTTAGCGGCCTTAGATCGAAAATTGACCAAGACTCAAAACTACTTGAATGATTTAAATCGTCAAAAAGTCCTTCGGGATTCGAATGTTCCTTATGAAGAAATTGGAAATATTTTGATGGCTAATTTGCACGCAATTCCAGCGAATATTTCCCAAGTTATTTTGGATGATTTTTACCGAAATCAACCCATTAAAATAAAATTGAATGTAACGCTTTCGGCCGCTCAGAATGCTGAAAACTATTACCGAAAATCTAAAAATTACAGCAAAGAGGTGGCTTATTGGCAATCCAATGTGGACAAAAAAAACCAAGAAATCATCCGCATCCAGGAGCAAATTTCAGCCGTTGAGCTTACTGAAACCCGAAAAGTGTTAAAATCTTTTATGTCTATTTTGACGCAAGCGAAAAAGCCGGAGATAGAAGGAAATGAGATTCCATTTAAGCAATTCGAGGTGGATGGTTGGGTTATATGGGTTGGGAAAAGTGCGAAAAACAATGATTTGTTGACCCTTAAATATGCGAAAAAATTTGACTTGTGGCTACATGCACGCGATGTGGCAGGTTCACATGTCATCATTCGAAATCCTAACCAAAAAGTAGTTCCGAAATATGTGGTTGAAAAAGCCGCGGGATTAGCCGCTTATTTTTCAAAAAGACAATCGGACTCATTATGTCCCGTGATTGTTACTCCAAAAAAATATGTGCGAAAAACGAAAGACTTGTTGGCCGGCCAAATGATCGTCGACCGAGAGGAAGAAGTCGTTTTGGTCAAACCTGAACTCATTGAATAAATATCATTTTCTCCATAAAAATTCACAAAACTTTTATTTTAGTGACTATTCCTCTAAATTAGCATTCACAAGACGCTCTATTTAACCAAAAAATTTATGCAATCCCAAGGTTTACAAACATTAGATTACCTCGTATTTTTATTTTATTTCGTTGTGGTGGCAGGCTATGGATACTGGATTTATCAACGAAAACAAGCTTTAATTACAACTTCAAACGATTTTTTCTTGGCTGAGGGTTCATTGACTTGGTGGGCGATTGGTGCTTCACTGATTGCATCCAATATTTCAGCTGAACAGTTTATTGGTATGTCCGGGAATGGCTTTCGTTTAGGTTTGGCTATCGCCACTTATGAATGGATGGCCGCAGCTACTTTGCTTATTGTGGCTATTTTCTTTATGCCTATTTATTTAAAAAATAAGATTTTCACGATGCCTCAATTTTTGGTGCAGCGTTATAGTCCTACCGTGAGTTTAATTATGGCCATTTTTTGGTTGATGCTCTACATTGCAGTTAACCTTACGTCGATTTTATATTTAGGAGCCTTGGCTATCACCACCATTTCGGGCATTGACGTGACCGTTTGTATGATTGGAATGTCGGTTTTTGCGATCATCATTACCTTAGGTGGGATGAAGGTGATTGGTTATACGGATGTAATCCAAGTGTTTTTCTTGGTGTTGGGTGGCTTGGCCACTTCATATTTAGCCTTGACCATGGTGACAGATCGCTTTGGTGGTTCGGGTGTATTTGACGGAATAGGCCATTTGTTGAACAAAGCTCCGGAGCATTTTCACATGATATTAAATAAGGATTTAGGTCCTGATGGCAAATTATTGAATCCTAATTATCCAAGTTTACCAGGTTTGGCGGTATTGGTTGGCGGTATGTGGATTATCAATTTAAATTATTGGGGATGTAATCAATACATTACTCAAAGAGCCTTAGGTGCTGATTTAAGTACGGCCCGAAATGGTATTTTATTTGCGGCCTTTTTGAAATTAATGATGCCTATCATCGTTGTTTTACCGGGTATTGCCGCCTACTTATTATACAAGGATGGTATGTTCCAAACGGAAATGTTGAAAGATGGGGTTTTAAACCAAGATAACGCGTATCCTGTGTTATTAAATTTATTGCCAACAGGCCTTAAAGGATTGTCATTTGCGGCATTAACTGCTGCGGTGGTTGCGTCGATGGCTGGAAAAGCGAATTCTATTTCAACCATTTTTACACTAGATATTTATAAGAAATACTTGAATCCAACGGCAAATGATGAAACCTTAGTTCGTATCGGTCGAATCGCCGTTGTTGCGTCGATGGTTGCTGCTGTGGTTATTGCCCCTTTAATGGGAATCGATAAAAAAGGTGGTTTTGAGTTTATTCAAGAGTATACCGGATATGTATCTCCTGGTATTTTCGCTTTATTTACCATGGGTTTCTTTTGGAAGAGAACGACGTCAAGGGCTGCTTTATTTGCACTTTTAGGCGGAGTAACTTTTTCCATCATCACTAAGTTTATCCCTGCGTGGACCGGATTAAATGATACGATTTTTTATACCGCTTTTGCCGATGAAACTGGCACTATGATGATTCCGTTTATGGACCGCATGGGTTGGGTATTTATATTCTGTATTGTTTCGATGGTGGTCATTACATTATCAGATCCTGAAAGCAAAAATAATCCACAAGGGTTAGAGATCGATGCAAAAATGTTCAAGTTATCGCCAACCTTCATTTTTGGTACCGTGGTGATTTGTCTGTTTTTAACTTTGGTTTATACGTATTTTTGGTAATCAATCTTTAGAAATACAATGGGTTATTTAGCTTTAAGTTGAATATCCCATTTTTTATGTATGAAAAAGGAGGAACCTACATTTTGAAGAAAGCCAACGGTTTACCCAATGGTGGATATGGACAATTATATTAGGAGCTTTGGGCGTTTCCTTTTATGCTAGTATGGAAACGATTCAAATGGCTTAAATCACATGTATTCGATTAGCAAAAATTAAAGCGCTATCTTTGTGAAAATTATGAGGATGATGTTTTATTTCTCATAGCACACATTCTTATAAAATTTATGACTTTTGAATCATTAAGCCTCATCGAGCCAATATTACGGGCGCTCAAAGAAGAGGGATATAGTATACCCACACCCATCCAGGCACAAGCCATCCCCATTGTTCTTAAAGGAGCAGATTTATTGGGCTGCGCACAAACAGGAACTGGAAAAACAGCTGCATTTACCTTACCGATCATACAAAGATTATTGTCAAATAGACCTCAAGGTGTCCGCAGGACTGTAAAAGGTTTAATTGTTACCCCCACTCGCGAACTTGCTATTCAAATCGGCGAAAGCTTTAACGCTTATGCCCGACATACGAATTTAAAATGTACCGTTATTTTTGGCGGTGTAGGTCAAAGTCCCCAAGTTTCTGCCTTACGAAATGGGGTAGATGTGGTTATCGCAACTCCAGGTCGATTATTGGACCTGATGAATCAAAAGCATTTGAGTTTACACGATGTAGAATATTTTGTCCTTGACGAGGCCGATCGTATGCTTGACATGGGTTTTATCCATGATGTTAAAAAGTTATTAGCCGTTTTACCTCGCAAGCGTCAATCGTTATTTTTCTCGGCAACTATGCCTCCTGAAATTGTAAAATTAGCCAGTACTATTTTGCATAATCCAGCTGAGGTTTCAGTTACTCCCGTTTCATCAACTGTTGACATTATAAATCAATCGGTCTATTTTGTGGATAAAGGAAATAAAAATGCGCTATTGCTGACCATCCTACAAGATGAAAGCATTAAAACGGCTTTGGTATTTACACGAACCAAACATGGTGCGGATAAAGTTGTCAAAGTTTTATTAGCCAAAAGTATCAAAGCTGAAGCTATTCACGGAAATAAATCCCAAAATGCTAGGCAATTAGCCTTGAAAAATTTCAAAGCACAAACCACGCGCGTTTTAGTGGCCACCGATATTGCAGCGAGGGGAATCGATGTGGATGAATTAGAATACGTGATTAATTTCGAATTATCGAACATTGCTGAGACGTATGTGCATCGAATTGGTCGTACCGGTCGTGCTGGAGCCAAAGGAACTGCCATTTCATTCTGTGACATTGAAGAAAAAGAATACTTAAGGGATATTGAAAAATTGATTGGTAAAAAAGTACCGATCGTCGAGGATCATTTATATCCCATGAAAGTATTTAAAGTAGAGAAGGCTGCAAAAACACCTCAAGGACGCAGTGGAGGTGGCCAACGATCTTCTGCCGATTTCAAACCAAGCAATTCAACTCCCGCCGCATCGCCTAGGTCATTTGATAAAGCCAAAGGGGGTAAAAAGTGGTACGGGAAGAGCAATAATTATTAAGTTCAATGGAGTGGGGGAATAAAACGCTTTTGGTCATTGTAGGTCCTACTGCGGTAGGCAAAACAGACCTTTGCGTCCAATTAGCCCAGGAATTGAAAACGGAAATCATTAGTGCCGACTCACGTCAATTTTACA
>CAMARL010000169.1 GCA_945860325.1 Spirosoma fluviale
AATGTTGGCGGGGCTAACAACTGGATGGGGATGGCGGTAGATTCCAAAAGAGGCATTGTTTTTGTTCCTACCGGTTCAGCTGCTTTTGATTTTTATGGAGGAAATAGAAAGGGGGATAATTTATTTGCCAACTGCCTTCTGGCCTTAGACATTCGAACAGGAAAACGGCTTTGGCATTTTCAAACGGTACATCATGACATTTGGGACCGAGATATTCCAGCGCCACCTAATTTATTTACCATCACTCAAAATGGCAAAAAACGCGATGTCGTTTCTATTTTAAGCAAACTAGGTTTTATGTTTGTTTTTGATCGAGTAACGGGTAAACCTATTTTCCCCATTGAAGAAAGGCCTTTCCCCGCTTCGGATGTTGTCGGGGAACAAACTTCTAAAACACAGCCCATTCCACTTTGGCCTCTACCATTTGTCAAGCAATCATTTACCGAAAAAGATGTAAATGAATGGGCGTCAAATAAGGACGAAATTATCGCTGAACTCCGCAATTCCCAAACGGGGCAACCATTTATCCCCCTAAGTATAACAAAGAAAACTATTTTTTTCCCAGCGACGGATGGAGGTGCAACGTGGGGTGGAGCTGCGGTTGATGAAAATAGCGTCATCTACATTCCTGCCAAACAAAATCCTGTTTATAGTTCCTTGGTTCCCGTAGAAAAATCGATTGAAAACTCTGGCAAATCGCTATATGTGCAACATTGTCAAAGTTGCCATGGGGTAAACCGCGAAGGAAGTGAAGATGGGACCATTCCTACATTAAGGGAAGTCCATAGAAAATATTCAGAGCCCCTTTTAAATCAAATTTTAGTTAAAGGCCGCGGAAGAATGCCCGCTTTTAATTTTCTTTCTGCTGCTGAAAAGAAGGCTATTTTAGCTTATACCCAAGGATTGAATTTAGCCGTCGAGGGGCCTGTCAAAAAATCTACGCTAGACTTTTCCCCCTTTAGCTTTACTGGCTATACGCGCTGGTATGATAGCAAAGGGTATCCGGTCAGTAGCCCGCCATGGGGAACCTTAACGGCGATTGAAATGAATAGTGGAAAACACCTCTGGCAAATTCCTTTGGGCGAATATTCTGAATTAACGGCTAAGGGAATTCCACCTACGGGAACAGATTTGTACGGTGGACCAGCAGTGACGGCCGGAGGATTACTGTTTATAGCGGCATCAAAAGACGAAATGTTTCGGGCCTTGGACCGACAAACGGGAAAGATTTTATGGCAATATAAGTTGCCGGCTGCCGGATACGCTTCCCCTAGTATTTACTCGATTGACGGCGTTCAATATGTCGTTATTGCCTGTGGTGGAGGGAAAGTAAAAACGAAATCAGGTGATAAGTATTTGGCTTTTGCTTTAAAAAATTAGAAAATTCAGTGCCATTGAGCTTTTGTAATGTGGGAAAAAGGGACCTCACCCCCCAGCTTTACTAAATTTGTAAATTTAGCAAAGCTAAACCCACCCATTTGAAAATCAAGCTAAAAAACTGATTTTATTGATCAAGCAATTGGTAATCGATTTCTAAAAAATCCGCTACACAAGCAGCCCAATATTTTTCGACAAAGGCAGAATGCAGGGAATGACCTGCATATACATCATACGCTTCTTGGTTTTCAAATTCCATCGAAATGCCATATTCAAAAGAATTTTTTGCACTGATTTGCTTTAATACTTCAAACTTTTGCACTCCTGGAATTTGTTTCAATTCATCTACCGCTGCGAAATATTGCGTTTTATCTTCAGGAGATAAACTCGATTTTAATGTTAAAATAACTGAGTGGCGAATCATTTTATAAAATTTAAATTACCAACGAACGGCTTTGAAAGTCCAATCCGGATTAACTTTTTGCATTTCAATTTCATCATTCCGTTTGGTTAGTCCGCAGGCTAAATAGTTTTGATGCAAGGCCGCTAAGGCCACTCGATCTAATTCTACACCTAGACCTGGTTCGCTTGGTACTTCGACTGAACCATCCTCAAATTTCATGCGTCCGCCTATAATAATTTCGTCCGACTGCCAAGGATAATGGGTATCTAAGGCATAAGTCATTTTTGGTAAAGCCGCACCTAAATGAACCATCGCCGCCAATGAAATACCTAAATGGCTATTGGAATGCATGGACAAATCTCTTCCAAAGGTCTCACATATACCCGTTAAGGTCATCGACGCGCGCAAACCACCCCAAAAATGATGGTCACTTAAAATAATATCTTCGGCGCCAATTTCAATACTTTTAGGAATTTCTGCAAAAGAAGTCGTACACATATTGGTGGCCAAAGGCGTCTTTAAAGCCTTACGAACTAGTGCCATATTTTCTTGGCCTCGGACAGGATCCTCCAGATATTCTAAGTATGGCTCCATTTCTTTCCCATATTTTATCGAGGTCTCAACGGTCCATAAAGCATTTGGGTCGATTCTTAATGGATATTTTTCGCCGAATGCTTGGCGCAAAGCAATCACCGCATCCACTTCTTGACGAGGTTCAAAAACTCCCCCTTTTAACTTGATGGACTGAAACCCAAATTCCTTACACATAGCCTTAGCCTGCGCCACAATCTCATCTGGATTTAACGCACTTTTTTGTCGGGCCGCATCCCATCCTGTGGCATTGGGATTTAGACCAAAACCTAATTCGCCGCCCGCACCTTCATATTTGTAAAATAAATAAGCCGAAAAAGGAACTCGGTCTCGCATCTTTCCGCCCAATAAATCGACGATCGGTTTTCCGGTTACTTTGCCCATGATGTCCATACAAGCCACCTCAACCGCACTAAAAATATGCACTAATTTCCGTTGGTCCCAAGGAGCTAATCCTCGGTCAGCAACCGAATCTGTTCCAAAGGCCTGTTCTAAAATATGCCGAATTTGGTTTAATTGAAATACATCTTGGCCGATCAACAATTTTTTTGATTCTTCCAAAGCCGCATCAATATCCTTAGTTCCAGGAATTTCACTAATGCCTGAAATGTTATCCTCGGTCACAATTTCCAGAACTGTACGCAAAGCATACGGGGCATGCAAACCGGCTGCATTCAAAAGTGGAGGATCCACAATGGCGATCGGGGTAATGTGAATTTCCTTAATGCGAGGTCCTGCGATGTATGACATATTTATTTATTTTTCTACTAATAATGAACGATGACCTAGTTGCCCACTTCTACAAATTTTTCATCTGGGTAATGAATTGGGACATCCCAATTAAATCAAGGGGAATAATTTTGCGCCAATTAAAATCACTACTAAACCTGTTAAACCCATCACCACCAAAAGCGGTGAAATTGTTTTAAGTGCTTCCTTTTCGGTTAAGTCGCTCAATTTACAAAATATCCAAAAGCCTGCATCATTCATCCATGGAACTAATTTGGATCCGCAGCCAATCGCCAATCCAATATACACCGGATTAAAGGCTAAATTGGCCTGACCGGCCATTCCCGACAAAATTCCTGAAGCCGTAATCAGCGCCACAGTGGCTGAGCCTTGTGCAGTACGAACCACCGCAGCGATAAAAAATGCCATCGGAATTAACGCCATTTGGTACCCTGCGGTCAACTCAGCAATCTTAGCACTAATGCCGGTTTGTTGGAGTGTCCCCCCAAAAGCCCCACCAGCAGCCGTAATTAATATGATTCCACCCCCACTCATTAAAGCTGTCTGCACAAATGGACTCAAATTTTGTCCCTTATCCTTTTTGTTTTTGGCCATGACACCCAATGCGGCAACACCCCCTAAAATGATGGCAATATTTTTATCTCCAAAAAATTTAATGACCGCAGCAAATTGGCTAAACATACTTCCTGAATCAACGTTAGATCCTTTTAAAAAATTAGTGATCGCCGTATCTAAACAAATGAGCACTAAAGGGATCATGACTGGCAGCAAACTAACTCCCAAACCAGGTAAATTTTGATCTTCTTTGGCTGATATTTTTTTAAGATCCTCCAGTTTTGCATCGACCGAATCCCGTAATTCAATCGGCCATTTTTTGTTCGCCCAAACGGAGAAAATATAGCCCGCGGATACGGTGAAAAAGCCGACAACGATTCCGCAACCCATCATTAAGCCGATCGGTATATGCATTTCGCCGATTAAAAAAAGTGGGCCTGGCGCCGGAGGAACTAATGAATTTGCCATTGCAGCGCCCGACATAATACATAATATCAAGAGTAAATAATTTTTGCCGATTCGTAAAGTCATGGCTTTGGCAAGGGGAATCATTAAAAATATGACGGTGTCAAAAAACACAGGGATTCCTAAAAAAAAGCTGCCAAAAAGAAAAGCAAATGGGGCTTTATCCACGCCCGTAAATTTTAATAAAGATCGGATGATACGCTCAGCCGCTCCGGATTCCAACATGCATTTTCCGATGATGGCGGCCATGGCAATTAATATGCCAATTTTTGCGCAGGTATTCCCAAATTCGGTGGCAATTCGTTCGCCTACACTTTTTTTGGAAAATGATAATGCTGCGCTAGCGTCCATCCCCTTTGAAAGGGCAAACTGCTCTAAAATAGTCGCCGGCGTTAAAAGAGCGACAACAAAAGCACCTAATAAGAGCGCTAAAAAAGGATGTAATTTTAATCCAATGATGCCCCCTACCACTAAAACTATGCCAATGGCCAATAAAATAATCGGATCTAATA
>CAMARL010000170.1 GCA_945860325.1 Spirosoma fluviale
CCATCGATTTCTCAACAAAAGTATAAGACAACACCTCTTGCGTGTATTTGGCTAATTCAGCCGCATTAGGTGTTTTTAATTGTTGGAATGTCCCTAATTGAATATCGCCAACATACGCCCCTTGAACCGGCGTTATAAACCCCTTTCCACCATTTTGCCCTGCCCCATATCCCCTACTGGAACTAATGAACATTGTTTTTTCATCTGAAGATAGCAAAACGCGTGTCGGTCCCCAACCCGTTGGAATGAATCCTTTGGTTTTCATGGATATCACGTCGATTACCGCTACCGCGTTTAAGCCTAAACAAGTAACATAAAGGGTTTTTTCATCTTTAGAAAGACATAGACCAAAGGGCAAATAACCCCTTCTTTTGTCCAATAATGGAGAAAGCTGAATAGGAATATGACTTTTAATTTTTTGCGTTTTAAAGTCCAAGACAGCAATGTTATCATTCGTTGCATTACTTACATAGGCGAATTTTGAACCAACAGCTAATGAGTTGGGGCTAGAACCGCCAACCACTTCCATTTCTTCCACCATTTCGCCCAATTGGAATCCAGGCTTATATTTTTTAACAATTTTATTGGTCTGTAGGTCAATTTGGAATACACTCATGGCCTCATCGGATCTAGGATCACCTAGGCCAGGAATCTTTTTTCCGTCAATCACAGTCCCCTCACGTGATTCTTTGGTATCATTTCCATAAGGGTGATAGGGAATGTACTGGGATTTTAAATTTAACAGGTTAGTTCCCTCCACTAAGGGATAGGAATACATGCCCACATTAGCTACAAAAGCATATTTTTGATCTAAACTTAAAGTAACCCCAAAAGGCAATCTGCCCGTTGGGATGCTGTGTAACAATTTCCCGTCCGTTAAACTGATGCGTACCATGCGAAAATTAGCTCGATCCAGGACAAGCAATTCATTTTGTGAGGGCGAAATGGTTAAATCAGAGGTAAAACTATCTTCATATTTGACTCCTAAGACAACTCCATCTAAACTAAAAGTCCTCAAGACTTTCGCCGATTGCACATCAACTTCAAGCACAGTACCAGCGTCTCCCCCACTTAAATAAACTTTTTGGCTATCCATTGAAAAAACAACACCCAAAAACGAACTTTTTCCGTATGGGGAAAGCTTACCGGGAGTACCAAATTTCGGAAAGCGAATCGCTTGGTTGGTACGTAAATCGACTCGGGTAAAAGCCCCATTATGCAAGGTTATTGCCCATTTTCCATCTTGACTAATCGCCATGCCATAAGGATCATTCGTAATTCTAACTGTTTTTCCTGCAGGTTTAACATATCGACCACTGGGTAAAATTGATATTCCTGAGGTATCAATCTTTGCAAACTGATTAAATCCAGGAACTTCCAGAATTTTTTGAGCTTGAATTAAATGAGAGATAGAAATAAGGGAAAACAGAACTAATATTCGCTTCATAAATAATTTAAATTTTGACCAAGTTATTGACAATAATCGGAATTGCGAAGGCAAAGAAATTATTTAAAGGTTTCATAATATGAATTATCCTTACCTTTGCAAATTCAATTAAATTCCTCCCTCTTGAAATTATTATTTTTACTATTGAATACATGGATTTTAAACAATAAGCCAGATTCCTTAAAAACACCCTTAAGTATTCATGGGAATATCCAATTAACCAATAATGCCATTTCACCAGTACCTTCTTTTTCTTTGGGGAAACCTGCACTATTGACCACATTATATCTTCAAAAAGGCAGATTCACGTTTAGCCCCGAATTTAATTTTGATTTAGAAGCAAAACCATGGTCAGTCAATACTTGGCTTAGGTATCAAGTCATTCAGCAAAAATATTGGGATTTAATCTTAGGGAATAACTTTTCATTGTTTTTCAAAAAAAACAATCCGGCCTTGACGAAGGAGGAATTCCAACTGCAAAGATATCAGGCATTTGAGTTCAATTTAGGTTATCATTTTACCAAAATGCGGGGAGTTAATTTGATGCTTTGGAGATCTCAATCGTTGGATGAAGTAGGAATAAAAAGAGGATTTTTCATGATGTTCGTGGCCCAAATGGGTGACTTTTATAACGGAAAAAATATACGACTAGGCATTAGACCGAGTCTTTTTGTGATTGACAACTCGGCTCCTTTTACCGGATATTTTGCTTCGCAAATTTCCACGATGTATTTCAAGAAAATACCTTTTAATATAAGTTTTCAAACCGTTCACCCACTTCATAGTGAACCGAAAACAAAATTTAATTGGAATTTAGGTCTAAACTTTCAGTTCTAAGCACCTTTTATTCAAAGCTTATCATCGCTTTTACAACTCCCATGGAAGGATTCATTAAATCCGGAAATTGGGCTGCCACATCCTCAAAAGCAATTCGGTGTGATATAAATAGAGTTGGATCTATTTTTTGTTGGCCTATGGAGTCGGCTACCCATTGGAAATCTTCACGCGTGGCGTTCCGACTGCTCATCAGGGTAGCTTCTCGCTTATGAAATTCCGGGTGTGAAAACGAAATTTCGGCTAATTGCAACCCGATCAACACATAGGTACCTCCGTGAGAAATGTATTGAAAAGATTGCTCCATGGCTTTTTTATACCCCGTGGCATCGATGACCACACGAGGCATATTGCCATGCGTTATTTCCTTTAAAGCGATTAAAGCATCCTCTTGGTTTGGGTTAATGCTAAAGGGAATATGTAATTTTTCTTTGGCAAAATCGAGCCGATTTTGATTGACATCTTGGATGATAACTTGGGCCCCAGCTAATGAAGCCATGGTGGCAGCTCCTAGGCCAATAGGACCAGCGCCTACAATTAACACAAATTCATTAGTTTTGATTTGAGCTCTTTTAATTCCATGAGCACCGATAGCCAAGGGTTCCAAAAGAGCCAATGCGTCAAGGCTTAAGGAGGTATCTTTAAATAATGAATCGATGGGAATTAAAATATACTCTGCCATTCCTCCATCACTATGAACTCCAAAAACATTTAACGTAGAGCAGCAATTAGTCTTTCCTTGGGTGCAGGCAAAACAGGTCCCGCAAGAAAAATAGGGAATGATGCTGACGTGATCCCCTACCTTATAATTTGGGTGGCTTTCTATCCCAACAATCTCCCCCGCTAGTTCATGTCCAAGTACGCGTGGATAATTGAAAAACGGTTGAGTCCCTTCAAAAGCATGTAAATCCGTTCCACAAATTCCGATGCGTTTAACTTTTACCATTGCGTACCCGCGTTTTAATTCGGGTGCGGGAGAATCAGAATAAGCAAATTCACCGGGTTTTACACACGTTAAAATTCTCATTGGTTAAAATTTAAATGCGTTTTTGAGCGCAAAATAAATTACATCTCGACCATTTCCTGTGTCGCTCATGTAATCACCTGCCACACAATACCCTAACTCAAATTGTAAGCTAACATTTTTAGTTGGAAAATAATTAGCATCCAAAGCAAAAATATTACCCACTTTGCGCGCATCACTGACAATTTTTTTACCCAAAATAGGCCTTAGCGGCATCATATTAGGGGTAAATATTCCATCAGCTAAACTCTCTCGGGTTACAAATGAGCTTCGCAATGTCGCCAACCATTTATTGGTATGCTGATAACGGACATACGGACTAAGGTTAAACGTATTCGTAATATTCAAGGCAACGGTTTGACCAAAAGGAGGTTTGGCATACAAAGTATTAAACGTATTTAGTTCTGAATCTGAATTAGATTTATCACCAGGAACATAATTTCCACTAAATCCAAGATAAAAATACTGAATGGGGCTAACATTAAAGTCCCAAACGGCCATATAGGATGAGATGGATAATTCGTCAAACGCACCTACTTGTTTGGCTAATTCCACATCATAATTCCAGGGACCTAAAGAACTATACAAGCGCGTACCGAATGTATGGCGGTTTTCATTTCCTTTTTTAAACATATATTGCCTCAAATTACTCTCTGAGTTAAAATAAAACAGATCCACACTAAATCTGGATTTAGAGGAGCTATGCATGTAATAAAAACCATATAGTGATTCTGATGCCGTTTCATCATCAAAAACACCGGTATTCATTTTCATGGGTTTGGCAGTGAAAATATCTAATTTATTTCGTGGACTTACATATTTTAGGGTTGCGCCTTGAAAAGTAAGCCGAGTGTTTGGACCTTCCCTTGAAGCCACAAAACGTTCTGAGCCATAGGCAAGTTCTTGTTGGCCCACACGAAATATCCAATGATTTTTAAATTTATAATCCATGAATATTTGGTGAGTGGACAATAAATTTTCGTCAATTTGGGAGGTAATCGGATTAGGGTTTAAAAATCGGGCTGTATTGTTTAATTGGGCAAAAAGACGAAAGGTATTTTTATAGGTCAAATTCGCATGAAACATGATTCGATGCATGAGTTGATGTGGACTATCTGTAACAAAATCGCTAGGTACTTCACCAAAATTCACATGTTCATAAGATTGATATTGCTCTCTCGATTCTCCGCCTAGGCTCAATTGGAAATCAGAGCCTAATGAAATATTTTTAATTTTTTCTTTCCAAGTTGTTTTGAGTGAATCGGATTTCAAATATGAAAAATCGTCATCGAATCGTAAT
>CAMARL010000171.1 GCA_945860325.1 Spirosoma fluviale
GTCAATAATCTTTGTAAATGATCTTCATGAGTACCATGAGAAAAATTTAATCGAAATACATTGACACCCGCTTTAGCTAATTGGATTAATGATTCTTTGGATTCGGAGGCAGGACCTACTGTGGCAACAATTTTGGTTTTGCGTTGATACGACATATATTTAATCTATACTTATTTAATCGCAATTTACATTTAAGTCTTCAAAAAATGAATTTAAACAAGAATTAAACTTGAAATAATCCAAAAAATAAAACTTTAACAAGTTTTCATGACATAAAAAAAGGGATGCTGTGCATCCCCAAATTCAATTTAAATTTTTATTAATTTTCCCACATATCGTGTTCCAATTCTAGTAATTTATATTCAAGCATTTGGGACATTAACAAGCCCTCTTTCTCTCCTTCAAACATATCCGTTAAATATTTGTTTTCTGCATTTCCCTTTTTGATGATACGAGCTTGAAACATACGTAAATCAAAAGCATCAGCCATATTTTTATGTTGGGTTTCATTCTCAGAATTGTACCATATACAATCTGGGTTACTTCTGAACAACTTATACACATCTTTATAACGAAAAGATGCCACAGCCTTATCAAATCCTGCCTTTGTTTTTGACGCCGGAACAATTAACGTTAAGGCTTGAATGTCAAAATACAACCTTGATCTTTTGCGATCAATAACAGCATCTTCTTTAATTTCGATGATACTAAGTTCTTTAGGAAAATAATAGGCAACAGTTGAAATAGGAGCCTTCGCATCAAAATTATCCTTAGTAGCTACTTCAGCGGTTCCTGCAGTTGCTTTTGCACCGGCACCCCAACCGTCATCACTTCCGGCTCCGCCTTTCGTTTCAGGTTTTTTAGCATCTTTGGCTACTTCTCCCCCAAATCCAGCTGCACGTTCTGCCTCAGATAATTCTCCATCTCCTGTCGTTTCTTCCATCTTTAAATTTTCGACAAAATTCGCCGCTGAAAGTTTCACAGTTAGTGAATCATTTTTGTAAGGAGTCAAAACACCTGCTTTCACCCACTCCACTAAATATTTCGATATTTCATTGTTGATCGAAAAAAAAGGTTGGTTTATCTTTTCATTCAGATCCATCCGGCGCCATAAGCGAGCTCGGTAATGAACATCCTCCACATCGATCGGACGAATAGAATTTGGATTTTGAACGCGAGGCTTTTCTTGACCATAAAGATGCAAGGATCCTAACACAAACAAAACCATTAAAAATTTACCAAATAATTTCATACCTATTTCTATTTTAGTTCAATGGAATGTTTTTTGCCATAGAGAAAGGAATGGTTTCCACAGCTCCTTTGAAATTTTTCCTTTGTACCCCTTTAATTTCAATATAATAACGATCTCCTGCTTGCGCTTGAGAAGCCAATTTAGCGATTGAGCCTGAACCAGGCAATGTCACATCATCGATTTTGCGTTGGCCTCTAGCGAGCGCCACATACAATTCCGACACTCGGAAATTAGCATCTTCAGGATTTGTTGACTTAAAAGAATCATCCGCAATGGCTCTTGCATCGATACTCCTTAATCCAGTAGCACTTGCCCCACGCTTCTCATCTAGTTCAGCTCCATTTCCAAACACCTTTACATCAGGTCTAGGTACTCGGCGAACTCTAAAAGTTTCTTTTCCTAACAGTGTTCCACTATTAGACACATTCAAGGTAATATTAGCCGCTGAAGGAACAATGGTTACTTTACCACGGTTTTGGCCTGCTATTGCTTCGCCACCTTCCGCACTAAATGACGGATTCCATAAAGCTCCTAAACCAGCTGAAACAACACTTAAGCGATTTGCACAACCTAAGTAAAGCGCAGGCAACGTAGCCGTTTCAATATTATAGGTTGGCTTTAACACAAAATAATCTTTCGTGATGGATTCTGTTTTGGGTCCAGCAGGACTCATATAAGAAACTGTAGCGGTATATTGTTTTTTGGACATTCCGTTACCATCATATCCACCTCCAGAGGTTTTAAACTTTATTTGGCCCCTGCCATCAACCACAGGAATAGAAGAACCATTATAACTCATTCGGGGAGTAAATCCTGATGAGGTGGCTCCGATAAATACTTCGGCTTGATATTCCATACCGGCTACAACCGTATTGGCATTAGCTGAAACTTGAGCAAAAACTTTATCAAATTTAATCTCCTTCGCTCCTACTTTGGCTGCTAATTGGTTTAATACGTCACTTTCGTAGCGACGAACTTCAGCTTGTTTTTGACTTAAAGAAGCCAATGCAGCAGGAACTGGTGTTTGAGCAAAATTTAATTCAGCAAAATCCTTATTGGACTGATTGCCATCGCGATTAACCGTAGGGTCATCTTTAGCATCTAATGCTAATGGGGAAAACTTAGTCCCCGGATCGGCCAACTTAGTTAATTCTTGGATATAGGTATTAAATAAAGGAACTAATTTATAGGCTTCTCCTGACTTACTTCCACCCACCATCAATTCATAAACTTTCTCTTCCTCTTTTGGATTTTTAATGTTACCCGTTTCAGGATCAATTCCTCCTCCAGCTTCTAATACTTTGCCTTTGATTCCATCCAAATGATTCACTAAAGCATCCGATATTTTCCTCACATCATTTGCTCTGCGCAATACATCTACGTAGGCAGCCGGGTTAGGCAAATCTTTGATTCTTTCGTCGATTCCTTGGACTACTCCTTTGTTTTTTGAACTTGCCGACTGGTTAGCAATTTCCAACGAACTATTCAAAAGGCTGAACTTTTGTAATAAAGCATCACTTACCTGTAAAGCTAACAAGGCAGTTAATACTAAATACATCATCCCGATCATTTTCTGCCGGGGTGTTTCTTTTAAACTTGCCATAAATTTATCCTTTCATAGCGGTTAACATACTACCATAAACTTGGTTTAATGATTGAATGTTAGCATTCAATTTAGCCAATTCTGACTTAAAGTTTTCAGCATCTTTTTGGGTAGAAGCCATTTGCTCAACAGTAGCATTTACATTGCCATAATATCCGTTGATCGCTTTCAAATGCTTACTTGCTTCTTGGATTTCAGTTTCGTAAACCGCATTCAATGAAGCCAATTGGTCTCCCGCCTTCGCATATTGCTTCGCATAATTAGCCGCCTCCGTAGACGAGATCGAAATAGAACTTAAAGAAGTTGTCGCATCCGCAACAGTCTTATTTAAGGCTCCCAATGATTGGGATGAGCTGTTTAATGAATTAACAAAATCTTGAGTCGCACCCGTTGCCTTCGAAATCTCTTGAAGGCTATTAGCCGTATCCGTTAATCCTTTTAAGCTTTTTGTTAAATTCTCTACCACATCAGCCCCTAAGCCTTGTGAATTCGCTAAGGCCGACAAGCCTGCTGAAGAAGAACTGTTTGCAGGAGCTCCATCCGCTAATTCCGGATACACTTTCTCCCAATTATATTCTCTGTCCGGCTTAGCTTGCAAATACAAAACACCAAATAAAATAAAAATAGCCGCCTCCGTAAACATACCCACCATCAACATCTCATTCGCACCTGTCCAGTGAACAATTTTAAATAAGGCTCCTACGATAACGACTGCAGCTCCAAAACTGGCCACTACATTAATTGACTTTTCTAATCCTCTCATTTGATCAATTTATTTTTTTGAGTTTTCAATCATTAAATTATTTCATATTGGGACGTCCCAAATATCTCATAGAACACCTAAATCCAATATATGAACGTTTTCTTGTTTGCAATTCATAGGCACGAGTACCTGTTTCTAAATAATACGCGATATCCTTCCATGATCCTCCCCTTGTAACTTTTCTAGGCTCATCCGCATCTTTATTGACCGTATTTAAATCCCATGTGATCGCTACTGCGTTATCTGCGTAAGCATCTTCACACCATTCAGCCACATTTCCCGCCATATTGTACAATCCGAAATCATTCGGATCATAGGCATTAGCCGGTGCAGTATAGGAATACCCATCCGCATCATAATTTCCTCTGTGAGGCTTAAAATTAGCCATCAAACAACCCTTCGCATTCGCAATATATGGGTTACCCCAAGGATATTTAACCGAAGCTCTTCCTCCCCTAGCTGCCCATTCCCATTCTGATTCAGAAGGAAGTTCAAATCGAGGAAGTATGTACATATTTTGTTTTTTACGATAGTCATTCATCATTTTGGAACGCCATAAGCAAAAATATTTGGCTGCGTCCCAACTCACCCCTACAATCGGATATTGATCAAAAGCTGGACTAGAAAAATAATATTCCGTCATAGGATCACCATTGTGAAATGTAAAATCGGCATTCCAAACAGTGGTATCAGGATAATAAGATGTCATAATTTTATCTTCTCCCAAGACTGAAACAGAATCTTTCAATAATGAATTTGTGAATTGGCGGTACTCATGATTTGTGATTTCCGTATCATCCATATAAAAAGCCGAAACCGTCACACGTTTATTGAAATTTATGCCTGCACGAGATATTTCCTCATCCGCTTGACCCATCATGTAGCTACCCGATGGCACCAAAACCATTCCATAAGGAGTTGGCTGAGTCCAACCACGGCGATTAGACGCCACAATTTCACCATT
>CAMARL010000172.1 GCA_945860325.1 Spirosoma fluviale
GGGAAGCTAAAAACAGAATTAGATCGTATTTACCAAGAATTAATTCGATCAAAAAATCTCATGATCCCACCCAAAATCATCGTTGGCTCGAAAAAGGAAAACCCTTTGACCTTGAATCGAAATGATGCGGATGGTTCCCGTGGATTATGGGATCAAGAAGCCATATTTGGAAAATGGAACGTCAATATCTTGAAAGGACGCTACGATTTTAGGTTTAAATTCATCAAACCGATCGCTGCCAATGGAGACATGTATTTGGAAACCAATACGATCATCAATCAAATGAAGAATGATCAGATTACGGATGTGATTGTGATGAAAAATATTTCTCTTCCAGAAATAACTGGCGAATTGATTCCTTACTATTTGACGAAGGGTAAAATGATATTGCCATTTAGTGTTGAAATTGAAAAAGTGGATTAAAAATTCATTTTTAATGAGAATTTTCTTTCCTGGACTATCCGCTTGTCTAATACTCCCTTAAATTTCAAGAGTCTCTTATTTGCGATCTAAAATTGAATTCAAACGAGTGATTTAATCAATTTTTAATGAGTGAATTTTTTATTTTCCAAGGATAACTATTATTTTAGTATTAATTAGATACTGGTATTTAAAATAGTTTATGAAGGTAAAACAAAATTTGTATTTAAAAACTAGCCATATTAGGTTTAAGTATTGACTCCTTGAATTTTCTAAAAACGATAAAACTCTATAAAAAATTAACGAAATGAAAAAAACTATACTCTATTTTTCTGCCATTATTCTAGTTCTAGCAAGCATCGCTTTTATTGAAAAATCTAAACCAGGAAGTCCCTTGCACATTGCTAAAGTGGTAGGTGCTGTTCAGGATAAACAAATTTCTACGATTGAAGATAATTCAGGTGATTGGCTTACCTATGGTCGAAATTACGGGGAGGAGCGTTTTAGTCCTTTAGGGCAAATTACCAAGGAAAACGTGGGCCAATTAGGTTTAGCATGGAGTTTGAACTTAGGTACAAAAAGAGGGATAGAAGCTACGCCATTGGTTGTGGATGGAATCATGTTCATTAGTGGGCCGTGGAGTGTGGTTTATGCGATCAATACTCGAAATGGCAAATTATTGTGGACCTACGATCCACAGGTGCCTAAAGAATTTGGCGAAAAAGCTTGTTGCGATGTCGTTAATCGTGGAGTGGCCATGTACAAAGGAAATATTTTTGTGGGGACTTTGGATGGACGATTAGTTTCCATTAACGCATCAACGGGAAAGAAGAAGTGGGAAGTTTTATCTGTATCGCATGATCGTTCTTATACCATTACCGGTGCGCCTAGGGTGATGGATGGTAAAGTGTTGATCGGAAATAGTGGAGCTGAATATGGGGTTAGAGGGTATGTGACGGCCTATGATGCGATGACAGGAAAGAAGATTTGGCGATTCTATACGGTTCCAGGAAATCCAGCGAAAGGTTTTGAACATCCTGAAATGGAAGTCGCAGCCAAAACTTGGAAAGGGGAATGGTGGAAATACGGCGGAGGCGGAACGGCTTGGGACGCTTTTGCTTATGACCCTAAACTCAAATTGATTTATGTAGGTACTGGAAATGGGTCCCCTTGGAATCGAGAAATTAGAAGTCCAGGTGGCGGAGATAATCTTTACCTTTCATCCATTTTGGCTATTCACGCAGAAACAGGAAAATTGAAATGGCATTATCAAACGACACCGGGAGAGTCTTGGGATTTTACGGCGGTCCAACAAATTATGCTGACCGAGTTGGAAATAAAAGGGAAAAAACGTGAAGTGCTAATGCAAGCACCTAAAAATGGTTTTTTCTATGTGTTAGATCGAAATACGGGAGAGTTGTTGTCGGCGGAGCCTTATGTGTATGTCAACTGGGCCTCGAAAGTGGACATGAAAACTGGAAGGCCAGTCGAGACGCCTAATGCACGTTATTTGACGAGTAATGAGCAAATATATCCGGGCCCTTTTGGGGGACATAATTGGCAACCTATGGCCTTTAATCCAAAAACCAAATTGGTTTATATTCCCGCTAGAGAACAATCATTTATGTATGGAAATCAGCAGGATTTCGTTTATGATAAAGATCATTGGAGTGTAGGGATTACTAGTAATCCAGCTAATCCAACGAACAAGGATTCTAAATGGCCTAAATCTTTCGGTAAATTAATCGCTTGGGATCCCGTTCAAAATAAAGAAGTTTGGAGTAAAACGGAGAAATCTACTTGGAATTCAGGCGTCTTAACTACTTCAGATCTAGTTTTCCAAGGAAATGCGGAAGGAGATTTCAATGCATTGGATGCTAAAACGGGTCAGGTCCTATGGTCTAAAAATTTGGGTACGGGGATTGTCGCGCCTCCGATTACCTATTTAGTGGATGGAATTCAATATGTTACCATTGCTGTTGGTTGGGGCGGTGTAACAGGAATTTCTAACAGAAATACAGAACAGATTAACCCAGGTACGGTTTACACATTTGCTATTGGAAAAAATGTAGCGATGCCAGTGTATGAAAAGGAAGCTAAAAAGGAATATTTGACTTTGGCCGTTGAGGCAACAGATGCACAAATAGCCAAAGGAGCCAGCTTATTTGGTAAAAATTGTGGTCCTTGTCATACGCTTAACGCGAATAATCCAGGAGGTAACATCCCTAATTTAACCTATTCTCATCCAGATATTATGGGTGCCTTTTATCAAATTGTTCGAGATGGAATTTTCTTACCCAAGGGGATGCCTAAATTTAAAGGTCGTTTAAGTGATGTAGATATTTCGAACATCAAAGGCTATATTCTTTCTAGTGCGAAGAAAAATAGGGAGAGCAAATAGGTGTTTTGGGTCCAATCAAATTGTTGAAATTTGCTATATTCGAACCTGACTTATTTATTTTGGCTTGATGAGCCATAATCAAAGTTAAACTAGATGAAAAAACTATTCCTTTTATGTTTCCTATTGTCAAGCCTTTGCCTTCAAGCGCAAATGTTTAATGACACGACTTTTGATTCAAAAGTTTTACGCCCAGCGTATAAAAAAAATAAAGGCCCTAGAATTTTAATCGATGCCGGGCACAACAATTTTACCGCCAAATGGGGATTAATTCAACCCTTCATTGACCTATCGACTTCAGACGGATATAAACCCGTGATTGATTCATTGCCCTTTACAAAAAACTATTTGTCCAAATTTGATATCATTCTTATTACTCCGGCTTTGCCCTTTGTTTTTGGGACTAAAAAGGAAGTGGGCAATTTGATTACGTTTACCCAAGATGAAATAGATCAGTTGCATGCCTGGGTGAGCCAAGGCGGATCTTTAATTATGTTAAGTGAACATCCGCCGATTGACGCGGCGATGACCCCTTTGTTGAATAAGTTTGGAATATCCTCGAGTGTGGGAATGGTGTCAGATTCCTTGCATTATGATACCTCGTATGGGCTAAAATATGTGGTCCAATATACCCAAGAAAATGGTTCATTGAATGCAAAACACCCTGTTTTGGATGGAAAAAATTCCAGTGAGAAAATAAAAAAATTGGCCACTTTTGGCGGTAGTTCGATTAAAGGGGATGGGTATGTTAATCTACTTCCTTTATCCCCAACGGCCAAAGTTGGCAAATGGGTAGGTTTAGGTCCTTTAGACCAAGGAAATTCACAAGGTTTGGCTGGGCCAGTCGGCAAAGGGAAATTAATTGCGCTCTCAGATTGCAATGGATTTACCTCCATGTACATGGGCAAAGAGAAAAAAGTGTATGCAGGTATGCAGGTCAAGCCTTATGATTGGAAGCAATTCGTCCTGAATAGCTTGCACTGGCTTTCGAAATAATTGTTCAAATAAGTAAATATAATTCGACCTTGATACCTTTTCTTTTGGTTGTTTATTTTATAATAAATTCATTTTAAATGAGAATTTTCCTTCTCGAACTATCCGGTTGGCCAATACTCTTCTAAAATTAAAGAATCTCTTATTTGTTACTCATCTTATGTAGGGAATTTATTCTCTATAACATGAAATATTATTTCATATTTTGATTATTTCTGTAGGATAAAATCTAAATTTAGTTTTCAATAAAACGCATCCTATAACATATTTTAATATGAAAACATTTTACATCATTGCTAGCATCGGCTTTTTGTTCCTCATGATTCAATCGTATAAATTGTTGAGCAACAATTTAAAAACGGAAAACCAAAAATATAGGTTAATCTTGAAGGATGCCCTATTTGAAATCAGGTATTATCCTTCCGCTACATTTGCCAAAATTTATAGCTCTGGGACCGATTATAAGTCGGTATCCAGTAGTGGCTTCAGGAAATTAGCCGGGTATATTTTTGGGGGCAATGACCAAGGGAAAAGTATTTCCATGACTGCGCCAGTCCGAATGGAAATGAGCGATAAAGGATCTTCCATGAGTTTTGTGATGCCAGAAAAATACAAAGAATCGGATTTGCCTAAACCCAAAGATGCAAGTGTTCAAATTGTGAAATCAAGTCCTCAATATGTGGCAGTTATTAGTTTTGGTGGATATG
>CAMARL010000173.1 GCA_945860325.1 Spirosoma fluviale
TTTCAATTTCGGATAACGAAGGTAGAGAGTACCTATTTAAAGAAGCTAAATCAGAATTGGGTGCTTATGTTTGGACACCCACAACGCCAACAGATATTTTCGGGAAGGTGGGTAAAACATATAAATTGACCGTTAAAGCTGCCAATGAAACTTTTATAGCTTCTGAAACGATGAAACGTGTTCCGCCAATTGATTCCATTTTATATCAATTTGATGAAGCTAATCCAAGGCAAGCTGCGGATGGAAAGCCTAAAAACGGATATGAAGCACAGTTCTATGCGAGGGATCCGATAGGAATGGGGGATTGTTTCCGAGTAAAAACATATAAAAATCGTAAGTTATTTAACGGGACTCAAAACTTAGTTTTTTTCTATGATGCTGCATTTCAAAAAGGGGCCATGGCTGATGGACTCATGTTTATTTTGCCAATTCGTAGATCCATTTCACCCGAGCTTTACCTAGAAAAAGATACGATTAAAGTAGATCTGTTTTCAATTTCAGAAGGCCAATTTAATTATTATTCACAAGCCCGACTAGAGTTAAATAATGCAGGTTTATTCTCAAGGCCAGCAGCAAACATCCCGACTAACTTTACCAATACGAATCCAAATTCAGCCTTACAAGGAGCAGGTTGGTTTGGGATTTCTGCCGTTAGTAGCTTGCAAACCATCGTGGATCCCAAGAAAGCCAGAAAAAATATCAAGTAAATTATTCGAAATTGATAATGAGACTTACCGTATGCGATTTCAAATAATTCATATTCGAAAATGAATTAGTCGCGGTGGTCGGCTGGACATATAAATTAGTCAGTCCATGGGAGAATCGTATTTCAGGAGTAAATTTGAAATATTGAAAAAAGCGTTCCAATCCAAATCCATATTCAAGCGATAAATCCGAAGTATTTGCGCTAAGAGCTGAGCTCTTTTTTTTCACATTGGCTTCCACGCCTAATTTCACTCCTCCTATCACATACATCCGATGGTTATCGCGTCTTATCGACTTGTATTTGATTAATAACGGGATTTCGAGCCAAGTGGATTCCCTGGTTAATGGATTTAAATCTGCCTTTAATTGGGATAAAGGAAACAATATTTGTCTTTCATATAAGGCGATGTTCATTCCCGTTTTTAATTCAAAATGCTTGTCAATGGAATAATTGACCAGACCGCCAATCTGAAAACCAAAACTACGGGGTGATTGCACAATTGAATCGGCACCTAATTTTGCTCGATCCCCATTCGTTGAAAAATTAGTAGAAGCAAAACCAAATAGGAAACCAAAATGAACAGGTTTCTCGTCATAGTACTCATGAAAAATTCGTACATATTTGCTGTGCTGAGCCCGAACAGTTAGTTGGGCCAGAAATAAACAGCAAAGGATCAGCCCCGTTTTTCTCAAAGTTATTTTTGTTTTTGCCCTATATAAATGGAGCAAATTCCACCCGTCATGGGAATCCATTTCGTTTCTGAATACCCTGTAGATTTAAATATTTGAATAAAGTCTGGTCCATCTGGAAATGCCTTAACGGATTCAGGTAAATAAGTATATGCGGAAGGATCCTTAGAAATCATTTTACCTAAAAAAGGAAGGCAATACTTAGAATAAAAAGTATATAATTGTTTCATTGGAAATGAGCGTGGATTTGAAAATTCGAGAATTAAACAATATCCACCAGGTTTGGTCACCCGAAACATATCGGACAAACCCTTTTGTAAATTTTCAAAATTCCTTACTCCAAAACTAACGATGACCGCATCAAAACTATTGTCCGAGAAGGGGAGTTTTTCCGAATCTCCTTTTTGCAATTGGATTGTTTTCTCCAACCCCATTTTTTTTATTTTTTCCTGGCCGAACGAAAGCATGCCTTCAGATATATCGACGCCAACGATCTTTTCAGGATTTATTTTTAGTGCTTCAATGGCGAAATCACCCGTGCCAGTGGCAATGTCTAGCATGGTTTTGATCCCCTTATTTTGAAGTAGTTTTATGGCTTTTTTTCTCCAAATAATATCGATTCCACCGCTCAATAGGTGATTTAAGAAATCATATTGAGGGGAAATAGTATTGAACATGTTGGCAACTTGTTCTTTCTTACTTTTGGATTGGTCTTTGTAGGGTACAACCATAATTTATATTTGTTCAAATTAATCTAACTTGAATTAGAATTAATTGTTGGGTAAAATTACCGATTTTATTTGGTTTAAACCGTTGACATATGGAAAATGCCCACTAATAGCCACATGAGCGTAAAGCTGATGAGCATTGAAAAATTAACCAAAGCAGCCGCTATGCCTGTATCGAAATCAAACTCATCTGAATAGGTGATCAGCGTCATACCTGCGGGCAGAATTAAGCAAATCAATAACATATTGCGGTAGGAGTCGTTAAAGGGCAAAAGATAATACAAAGTTAAACCTACACTTAAACCTAGGACATACCTTAATGTGAGTACTTGGAAAACTTTTTGAAAAGATTTTTTGGGTAATCGAACACTAAAATAAATCCCCATCAATAATAATACCATGGGTTTGTTGCCTTTTGAAATCGTTTCAATTACATCTAAAGGAATAGCAGGAATATGAATCATGGCTAGATTGCAAGCTAAGCCAAATATCATGGCTTGAAACGGCGGAAGCGTTAGCACTTTTGTGGCGATGGCCTTAGCAGGGTTTTTATCTTGGTGTTTAGTAGACAAATAGGCCCCCATTCCATAATTAACTACAAAATTGATAAACGAATTTCCTAGGTCAAACATGATCGCATAGGTAAGGCCTTCCCATCCCCATACTCCCTCGATGAGTGGATAGGCGAATAATCCTAAATTGAAGCCCGCGCTTCCCATGGTCATAATTCCTCGATAAGCAGGATCTTCTTTTTTGAAAATAAGAAATCCTATCATGGAGGATACACTTCCAAATACGGCACAAATGATAGGCATCCAGATTAATTCAGCTCTAAGATCGACCTTAATCATGGTCGTAAAAACCAAAGCCGGAAATGTGGTATACATTAAAAAATTTGAAATCGCCTTGCCATCACTGGTTTTGATGAAGCCAAAACTTTTTAATAGATACCCAAGAATTATAATAGCTAATGCTGAACCAAAAACTACGTTAGGCGAATTCATCATGATGGTTTAGGCAATACAATTCTAAAAGTACTTCCTTTATTTAGCTCAGTAGATTTCAGCGTTAATTTACCTTCATGGTAATTTTCGACGATTCGTTTCGCTAATGTGAGGCCTAGGCCCCAACCGCGTTTTTTGGTACTAAAGCCTGGTGAAAATATTTTCGAAGTGTTTTTGGGGCTTATTCCCTTTCCTGAATCTGTAATTTCAATGACTAATTGGTTCAGTTTCCCCTCAAATAAATGGATGTGTATTTTTCCTGTTCCGCTCATCGCGTCTACCCCATTTTTGCAAATGTTTTCAATCACCCATTCAAATAAGTATTTATTGATATTGGCCGTTTGATTAGGCGATAAACTTGACTCAATGTTAATGGACACTTTGGTCGAAATACGTATTTTTAAATAGTTGATGAAGCTGGAAATTAATTCCAACAAATTTTCTTGTTTCAATACAGGAATCGAGCCAATATTGGAGAAACGCGTGGTGATCGTATCCAAACGCTGAATGTCTTTGCCCAATTCAGTCACGATATCAGGATTAATGTGCGGTTCATTACGCAAAATTTCGACCCATGCGGTTAAGGAGGAGAGGGGGGTGCCCAACTGGTGAGCCGTTTCTTTCGCTAAACCTACCCACACTTTATTCTGTTCTGCTCGCCTTGAATAGGAAAAGAAAATATAGCCTAAAAACCCAATGATTAACACAACGGTGAGTTGGGACAATGGATAATACCTCAGCAATTTGAGCAATTTGGAATTTCCATAGTAGATGTATTCCTTTTGAAAACCCATATCCATTTCAATTGGCTTATTCTTTTCAGCAATAATTTCCTGAAGCTTTAGCTTTAAAACCATTTGCTTTTCATCCATGGTGGAAGATTCGTTCAAGGGAATATTGATGGAGTTTAAATGCCCACTACCATCCTTCCAAATCACCGGAATGGTATTATTTTCATTGATTTTTTTAATGCGTTCAAAAAAGAAATTGATATCTGCATTTTCATCACTCGTCATTACATAGCGGATCGTTTCAGCGTATAACTCGATTTGCTGCTTTTCACGCTCCTCTAATTTTGAAACTAATCCATCTGTAAAATAGAGTGAAAATGCCGCCATGATGACTGAAACTGAAAAAAAAGCAATTTTCAACCAAGTATCTCGGTTGTAAAAAGCTAGCGGCAAGGAAACTTCTTTAAACATCTTGCATGAAAGATTTCAGTTCATGGGTAACAAAAGTTTTCACTTTTATGACCATTCCTCACAAAGTACTCACCGTTTATCCACAAATCAAAAATATTTTTTCTAAAGTACTATGTATAACCAAGTACCTTTTATACATTTGTGCCAACAAAAAATA
>CAMARL010000174.1 GCA_945860325.1 Spirosoma fluviale
TATCCGCCAATAATCATATCCAAAGATTCCGTGGTATTTCGCGTCAACGTCAACTCTTTCGTTGAACAGCCCATTAATTCCGCAACTTGACTAGTAGCTTTTTCCCGATTGGCCACTTGAGCCGTACGCATATAATAAGCCCCCTGTAAATTTACCTCACGAATATGCTTGATATGCTGCTCTAAAATCTCTTCTGGAAGTATGTTATAATAACCGCTTTCCAAATTAATATGCTCGGGGTTCAAGCGATATAATTTGCGGTATTTGGCCCAGTATGCCTCGTCAATAGCTAAATCCTCCGGATTTTTATCCTTCGCATACTCCATCAATTCTTCCATGGTACTAACAGGACTTTTGAGACTTACGAAGCCTGAAAGTAATGCCATGTTTTTCAAAAAGACTCTTTTTTCCATTGATCTCTAAAATTTGACCGGATCAATAATCCGTTTTAATGTCTTTATTAAACGGCAAACCTAATTGGTACGCCATATTTTTATCCTTCTCCCCCTCTAAAACATCCAGCCCATAGCGGATTTCAGACAATTCCATGACTTGAAAAGTACCAAAAATATGATCCCAAATAGAAAAGATATTGCCATAATTTGAATCGGTTTGGGGCCTCACCACATGGTGATGAATCTTATGCATATTAGGCGAAACAATGACATAGGAAATGAATTTATCCACAGCTGCCGGCAAAGAAATATTGGCATGATTAAACTGAGACAATAAGGCACTCACACTTTGATACACCATCACTAACCATATAGGTGCCCCACAAACAAATACGCCAATCAGCGTAAAAATGGCCCGAAATACACTCTCTCCGGGATGATGGCGATTAGCCGTCGTCGTATCCACGTGCGTATCTGCATGATGCACCATATGAAATTTCCAAAGAACTTTTACCTTATGTTCAATCCAATGAATAAAATAAGCTCCCACTAAATCCATTAACAACATGCCTAATAAAAAGAAAAGCCATGTGGGTAAAGCGTAAATCTGTAATAGGCCAAAATGATTTAAAACAGTCCAGTCGCTTGCTTGCACAATGATGGTGGCAAAAATGAAATTAATGATGATGGTCGTTAACGTAAAAATCAAATTTAACTTAGCATGCTTCCACTTCCCATAATCATTTTTAAACATGGGGATCGCCCCCTCGATGATCCAAAAAAAGGTAATTCCCCCAGCTAAAATAAGCGCTCTATGTGAGCTAGGAATTGTATCAAAATAGGCAATCATTTGTTCTAACATAGCTAATATCATTTAAAATGCTTTGCAGCAAAATCTAAAAAATTATAAATCCTTCACACAACGAAAACCGGTATGCTCCAAACCAGAATCCGGACTTGATTTCATTCTAGCCGCCACTCGGTAACTAGCACAATACGAATCATTACACAAAAATGAACCGCCACGCATGACTTTTTTGGGAATTCCTGGCTCATCTGGGTCAAAACTATCCTTAGGCCCCTTAGGTGAAATCGCTAGTTTCGGCTTTAACAATTTATAATAATCAGGCCTATAATTATCAAAACACCACTCCCACACATTGCCTCCCATATCCGACAAACCAAAGCCATTCGATTGAAAACTTTTTACGGGTGCCGTGGTAAATTTATATCCATCTTTGGCCTCATCTTGATAAGGAAATTTTCCCTGCCACGTATTTGCTTTGATTTTTCCCTTGTCCACAGATTCAGCTCCCCATGGATATTCCATGTTTTTTAAGCCTCCTCGAGCAGCCCATTCCCATTCCGCCTCCGTAGGCAAACGTTTCCCTGCCCATTTTGCATATGCCTGAGCATCATCCCAAGAGACTTGAACCACAGGATGATTTTCCTTTCCTAGGATATTGGAAAGTGGACCCGATGGATGACGCCAATCGGCCCCACGCTTAAATTGCCACCATTGGCTATAATCACTTAAGTTTACGGGACCAAGGGTCGGCATAAAAACTAAAGAACTGGCGGCCAACAAAGAATCCGGGGGTTTTGGGGTGCCAACAGGTACCTGTTTTTTCATTTCATCCCAATCAATAGGGCGTTCAGCTGTGGTCACATACCCCGTCGCCTGAACAAACTCCTGAAATTGAGCATTTGTAACTTCGGTTTGGTCCATCCAAAAACTAGCCAACTTAACCATGTGAACGGGATACTCATCCGTTCTTCCCTCTTTAGTGTGAGAACCCATACCAAATATACCCGCTGGGATTCGAACCATTCCCTGCACGTTTAATTCCTTGATATTGCTCGGTTTACTGATATTTTTGGCCAATATAAAACCCCTTTTTGTGGGTACAGGAACATGGCAAAGAGGAATTTTTTTTGTTTGGGCCAACAAGCTAAATCCACAAAAAATAAGTAGCAATAAAACCTTTATTTTAAATCTAGTCATATATTCATTTAGCTTTTCGCCAAATCCTGATATTCATTTCAAATTGTTTTAGCTAAATTAATAAAATTTAGAACTTTTATCATCTAATTTACAAGGGTAAACTAAATTTATTATGAATGCTGAAAACCTAAAAGGCTATGAAATTTATGCATTGGGCGATTCGGCAATCACCATCGAATTTGGGAAATATATTAATCCAGAGACCAACGACCTTGTCATTTCACGTTTCAAACAATTTCAAGAAACTCCTATAAAAGGGGTCCTAGACCTAATTCCTTCCTATCATTCTTTGACTATCTGCTACGATTTAAATGTTGTAGCAAAACAAAAATCGGGCTTGCATTCGCTGATAGACCAAGTGAAATTATACTTAGAAGAGCCCATCAAATTACACGCTAATTCATCCCAATTACATGAAATTCCCGTGGTTTATGGCGGTAAAAACGGATCAGACTTGTTGCGAGTGAGCCAGGAAAAAGGGATTGACCTAAATGAAATTATTCGTTTACATGCGGAACCTACCTATCGGGTGTATATGTTAGGCTTCATCCCAGGATTTGCTTATTTAGGTGAACTCAATAGTAAACTAACCATGCCTCGAAAGTCCGCTCCCCAGCCCATGATCCCTGGTAGCATTGGAATCGCAGGTCTCCAAACAGGTATTTATCCGTCCTTTTCCCCTGGGGGTTGGAACATTATTGGACATACCGATTACCCCCTTTTAACGAATGGAATACCCATTCTTCAAGCGGGCGATCGAGTGAAATTTATTCCTTTAAATCAATTATGAGCCTAATTATCCATAAAGTAGGAATTTTAGATACAATCCAACATTTTGGAGTGAAAGGTCTTCAATCAAAAGGAATTCGGCCAGGAGGTGTCATGGACCAATTTTCCGCTTCCATTGCCAATGCACTTGTGGGCAATAAATTAAATGAAGACCTCTTAGAAATTCATTTTCCTGCTTGCGAAATCATCTTTAAAAAATCATGCATCATCGCATTAGTAGGCGCCCATTTTTCTGCCAAACTAAATGAAAAATACCTCCCATTAAACAGACCCATTCTCATCCCAACCAATGGTAAATTGCAATTTGTTGCCCCTAAATATGGCAGAATCGTGTATTTGGCTATCCAAGGAGGATTGATAGGCCAAGGGCGACTCATAAAAAACAGTGAAATAGCATTTAAAAAGAAACCCAAACTAAATTCCTCTTCCTTGCACATATTTCCATGGTCAGCAGATGTCGATTGGCAAAAATATTCACCCGAAATTCATGTCATCCAAGGCCGAGAATGGGAACGATTAAATGAAGAATCGCAAAGACAATTTTGTTGCAAGCCCTTTAAACTATCCCATCACGCTGATCGCATGGGATACCGATTACAACATGACACTTTCCACACAAGAACCAAGGAAGAAATTATTTCCTCTGCCGTTAATTTTGGAACAATCCAACTCCTTCCCAATGGACAAACGATTGTGCTGATGGCCGACCATCAAACGACCGGCGGATACCCAAGAATTGCGCACGTCATTTCGGCCGACCTCCCCAAACTAGCGCAAAAAAGTCCCGGGGACGAAGTCGTATTTCATCTCACCGACCAAGAAACTGCTGAGAAAGAATGGGTAGCCCAACAAAAACACATTAGACAAATTCAAAATATAAGCCAATTAAAACTAGATGAATTCTTTCAAAAAAATTCCAATCAATTGTGATTTAGGAGAAGGGATGCCAGACGATGCGGCCATTATCCCTTATATTAATGAAGCCAATATCGCTTGTGGTTTCCATGCAGGAGATTCGTTAACGATGCGAACAACCATCGCACATTGCCTTTCACATCAAGTAAAAATAGGCGCCCATCCTTCCTACTTGGATCGTGAAAATTTTGGCCGAACCGTTATCTCATTAAGTCCAAGCGAAATATACCAGTTGGTCCAAAAACAAGTACACATTTTACAGAAAATAGCCGCCGAGTCAGGCGCTAAACTAAACCACGTTAAGCCCCATGGCGCCTTATATAATGAATCTGCAAAAAACAAAATAGTTGCACAGGCCATTGCAAAAGC
>CAMARL010000175.1 GCA_945860325.1 Spirosoma fluviale
CCAAAGTTTGAAGCGCGTAATCTTGTTGGATATACGTTTTTGTCTGCGCTCTTTCTTCCGTTAGGTCTCTATTTTTATCATCAACATCCAATTTCCAAACTCGTCCGTAGTTTTTGGTATCCCAACCAAACACCCAATCCGCCGCATAAAGTGCACCTTCTGGACCAAAGCGTATGCCGGTTGGCAAAATTCCACTCACCACATCCACCTCTGATTTGAAATCAAAACTGGCGCCTTTTGGCTTTAAATCGAATGACCAAATATGAGAATTGGTCGCGTTACCTACGAATTCCACTAAGAAGAAATGATTTTGCCATTGCTTCCCTAAAGCCGTTCCTGGGTTAAACACCATTCCGGTAGGACCATTATGGAAATTACGGATCGGCGGAATGATGTAGGCTGCCTGTCCTTCCCAACGCGGAGTAAATAATTTTTCGTCCATCCATACTTTATATAGATTGTTTGTAGGATCCGTATATTTCCCGTATTGCCAGTTGGACCGCCAACCCGCATCCGAACCCTCCACCACATGCACTAATCGCTCGCTCTCACCAGGATGGTCTCCATCATTATCTGAACTGATCAAATTCCCATAGGTATCAAAAACAAATTCATGCGTATTTCTCAATCCCGAAGCATACACTTCAAAATTACTTCCGTCCGGATTTGAACGTACGATAACCCCTGAGTTTGGATATTTATATTGCTTGCCATCCACAGCGGTTATATTGGCCCCAATATCACCTATTTGCCAGTAAATTTTACCATCTGGACCTTCCACCACTCCGGACATTCCATGACCACCAAAACCAATATGAACTCCATATCCATGAGAGATTGAAACGGGATTCGTCCATAAACCTTTTTTATTGGTGTTTTCTAAACGCCATAAATCGGGACCCACGGCAATAAACGCATCTTTTTTACGCACCAAGATTCCTCCTGAAACGTCGGTTATTTCTTCATTAAAGCCATTGAAAACGCGGGATGAAATATCTGCGAATCCATTTCCATCCTTGTCTTCTAGTTTCCAAATTTCTTCTTTCTCAACAGCCAAATCTTTCCAATCGTGCGATCCATCTCCATTTAAATCTTTAAGCCACTCATTCTGAGTGCTTTTTTCTGGAGCAAAAGTCTTTCGTAAAAATGCTCTTCGATCTTCCACCGTCTGTAAACCTATGGACTCAGTCATCCAATCCCGATGACCACGAATGTCAAATTCCGAATTTTTTTGTCGGTTTGTTCTCGTTAAAAATACCGCGCCTTGATCATCGATGTCCATGGATACAGGGTCGATGGCTAAGGAATCAGAAGCCCAACGCGTTATTTTAAAACCTGGGGCAATTTTAATGGGAGTTTTGTCGCGGGCTGCTTGCGCTTTTTCAGCTATATTATCTTGGTCCTCTACGATCACTTGGTACGTGTCTTTTTCCAATTTATTCATACATGAATAAAGGAAAATAGGTCCAGCACAGGCTAATAATAATAATTGTTTTTTCATGATTTTAGTTTTCTTCGTCCATCATACTGCGGCGTTGCTTGGCAGCTTGTTTGGTGGTTTTAAATCGATAATTAAAAGTAAAATTAAATTGTGTTAAGCGTCCTTGCATTTCGGCTTCTGTAAAAAAACCAACTCCTTTAATCTCTGAGCGCATGATGCGAGAACTAAACACATCTAATACGTTAAATGTTATGGTTCCGTTTCCGTCCATGATATCTTTGCTCGCAGATAAATCCATCCATGACATATAACCTCTAGATCCTTGTGGTGTTTGCTGTGGAGCTTCGTAGTTGGCCCTGATTTGAGCATCAACACCCGCTCCTAATTTGACCCGAGAAGTATGTCGCACAAACCATGAATAGGTATCGCTATAAAAGCTTGCATCTAAATTACGTGCATCCGTGATAGCTCTAAATAAGTTTAAGCTTAAATCTGCTTTCCAGGCTTTGGTTAAATTATTCGAACTCGTAAACTCAGCGCCCATAGATTGCATATTCGAGAAGTTTAATGGAAGTCTTTTGGAATATCCTTCAGCATCTACGCTTCTAATTTGCTCAATTTTCCCATTGGTATTTCGATAGTATAAAGAAGCACTCAAAGTTCCACTTTCCAAATACTTTAATCCTCCCAAATCATAGGAATCAGTAAATTCAGGATTTAAATCAGGGTTACCTGAAAAGTAATTCCGATTGTCGGAATAAGTCACAAAGGGACTTAATTCATTGTACGTTGGACGTCTTACACGACGCGAGTACCCTAATTGGAATGATTTTTCCGGCGATACAGTATAAGTAAAATGCATGCTTGGGAATAAGTTTGCATAATTCCGCGGATTCTTTTCTGCTGTTCTTTCTAATTCGGTTTGTATATCGGTCACCTCTCCACGTATGCCCAATTGGTATGAGAACTTATTTATTTTATCCCCAAAAATCGCATAGGCCGCTGAAATGTTCTCTTTGTAGATAAACTTGTTTAAGAAGCCTGGCATAACGGCAAATAATCCATTGGCTTGTTTTTCAGTGACAATATAATCGTTGATCATATCTCGGAAGCTTGTTCTTAGACCTGTTTCTACTTTGGCATTTTTGCCAACTGGGTTCACATAGTCGGCTGTTAGGATCCATTGATTTTCAAATTCGTCATTGACAGCACGTTGGATTTTTGAATTTTCTGGCCATGCTTTGCCATCCGCTTTTTTACCTACTTGGGTGTAGGTCTGATCCGATTTTTCCCAATAATTTAAATAACGAAGATCTGCAGTAAAGTCTTTTCCTTTTTTTGCGAATGACTTTTTAAACGTTAACGCATATTCTGAATTGGGTTCGGCTTCTGTTTCAACTTGCTGGCGATCGGTTACAGCGTACAAATTATTGAGCGATTTTTGATAATCGTCATAATGGAAGTCCGAAATACGCTCTGTATCCATTCTTCTGAAAATATAGGAACCCGTTAATATTGTTTTTTCGTTGAAGAAGTAATCGGCCCCTCCACGTACATTATTAACCGTTCCCGTAACGTTATTTTTATTGTTTTGTCGGGTGTAATTGGTTTGTCCAGGGATATAAATTTCTTGGTATATATTGCTTCTACCGGGTGAGCGGCGATACAGCAAACCATAATTGATGAAAAAGTTTAATTTATCTTTTCTATAATTTAGAATTGCCGTGGCTCCAAAATTTTCTGGATACCCCGTAGTGCTTTCAAATGCAGCATTAAATCCCTGAGTCGTATTTTTCTTTAGCACGATGTTGATGATTCCAGCCATTCCCTCCGCCTCATAGCGTGCTGAAGGATTGGTGATGATTTCAACTTTGTCGATCAGGTTCCCTTGTAGTCCAGCTAATCCACCGCCACTCATTCCCACCATAGTAGATGGTTTTCCGTCCACTAAAATTCGAACATTTTCACTTCCTCTTAGTCTTACTCCTCCTTCTCCATCTACTTGGACCGAGGGCAAATTGCCTAAAATTTCAGCTGCTGTAGCTCCTTTATTGGCTAAATCAGTTCCAACATTAAATATCCGCTTATCCAATGCAAGTTCCATACTAGCTTTCTGACCTTTTACGGTCACTTCTGCTAAGGTCTTCGTACTCGATTTTATTTTGATGGTCCCTAAATTGATACTGGATTTTTCTTTAGAGAGTATTTGATTTTTTAAGGTGATAGGCTCAAAACCTACGCTTTCAATGATTAGATCATATGTTCCGTAAGGCGCTTCTACCACAAAATCCCCTTTTTCGTTTCCAATAGCTCCAGCGATTGCTTTTTGAGGATTACCACTCATTAGTCTAATGCTAGAAAATGGAATGATTTCCTGAGTAGTTTCGTCGATGGTCTTTCCTGTAAATTTACCTTTTGCACCTGTTTGTGCTTGGACTGAATTAAATGTAAGTGTGCACAAGGCAAATAAATAGAGTAATGACTTTCTCAAATTGAATCGATTTAGATTAAGCTACAAACTTAAAAAGACTAATTCATATTTTGTATACTGACATATAAGTTTATGTGGCAGGATTTAAGGCTTTGGTCGAAAATGTTGGTGGATTATTTGTACTCTATTTTTTTAAACAAATGAATAGAATGCTTGATTGTTAGAAAATGTTAGGATGAATTCATTCCACTTAGGAAATGTTCCAAAATACGAAATGGCGAATCTTAGAATTGCACCCTATTGAATTTTATCTACCAGTGCTTCATTTTAATGGGCTATTACGTTCCATTTTCAATGAATTATAGACCAAAGTATCCATCAGGCCATTCATCCACTTATTTAAAAAAACGGTCAATTTACCCTGAAAAGTCATAATTAAAGTCTTTTTCTTTTGTTGGTATGCGCGAATAATTATTTTAGCCACCTCATCTGCCGACATCATTTTTTCTTCTTCTCTCATGGATTCCCCGGTTATATTTCCTTCAGCGTTAAGCGATGAGTTCCTAATGTTGGAAGCAGTA
>CAMARL010000176.1 GCA_945860325.1 Spirosoma fluviale
CATGCGACTAACCTAGTGGACGAAACTGCTGGGGCCATAGCCACGCCGATTTTCCTATCCACCACTTTTGCCCGTGATGCCGATGGGAGCTATCCCAAAGGACACATGTATTCTCGGAATTCAAACCCCAATCGCGATGCCCTTGAAAATGGTTTAGCTATTTTAGAAGGAGGAACTAAAGCCTTTGCCTTTGCTTCAGGTTTAGCTGCGGTTTCTGCCGTCTTTCAATGTTTAAAATCCGGCGACCATGTACTCATGCCGTCAGTAGGTTATTATGCCTCCGTGAAATTAGCGGAAGAAATCATGGGGCCGTGGGGTCTGCACATGAGCCAAGTAGATATGGAGGATTTAGATGCGATTAAGGCTGCGATCCAACCCAATACAAAACTCATTTGGGTCGAAACTCCCGCTAATCCTCTTCTTGGAATATCCGATATTCAAGCTATTTCTTCCCTCGCACATTCGCAAGGAATAAAAGTAGCTGTGGACAACACCATGGCAACGCCCATTTTACAAAATCCAATCCAATTAGGTGCTGATATCGTGATGCATGCCACCACTAAATACATTGGTGGCCATTCCGACATCCTTGGTGGAGCGATCATTGTGCGGGATGATGATGAATGGTCCGTGCGCTTAAAACGGGTACAAATTCTCATGGGTGCTACCCAAAATCCATTGGATTGTTACCTATTAGCTAGAGGCCTTAAAACGCTTCCCCTCCGCATGCGCGAACATTCCGCCTCCGCTTTAACCCTAGCCCAAAAATTAGAAAAACATATTGCCATCGAAAAGGTGCACTATCCAGGCTTGCCTTCGCACTCACAGCATGAGTTGGCCAAGCGCCAAATGCCTCATGGATTTTCTGGAATGATCTCGATCCAAGTAAAAGGTGATGAAGCAAATGCCCGTAGAGTGGCTTCAGCGTTAAAATTATTCCAACAAGCCACCAGTCTAGGTGGAGTAGAATCTCTGGTTGAACATCGCCGATCCATCGAAGGGCCTGATAGCAAAACTCCCGGTAATTTACTCCGATTGTCCATCGGTTTGGAGCACGTAGATGACCTATGGGAAGATTTGAATTCTTCTCTTATGCCCAAAAAATTATAAAGTCAAATTAAGATTTATTAAGTAGGCGGCGAAAGGCTTTGTGTAATCAAAACCGTTAACATGAACTTTGATAATGTAATCCCGTCCTTGGTTAATCTGAACGATGGGAATTAATATTCCTGCGTTGGGGTTACTATCTGATCGTAAATACACGACATGTCCATTGGTAGTTTTTTCCAAAACGCTTGAGTTAAAAATTTTATATTGCCCAATTTGAGGGTCTATTTGATATTGCTTTTCCAAGGTTAATTTTTGCCCATCCGATATTTTAAGTTGATTCAATTTTCCTAAAGACAAGTCTTCTATTTCCATTGGGAAATGGTATAACCCTGCATTAGATAATAGATATGAATCACGAGAAGTTAAAATATAATTTACCGACTTTTTAAACAAAAAAGCATTACTCGCATCTAATTGAACTCTATTTTTTAAATCATATAGCCGCTTTTGGGCATTTGAAAAAGAGAAAATTCCGAATAGAACCGCCGGAATTAAGCTATAAATGGGCTTCATAAACGCCTTATTCTTCAGATCAACAATCAGCATTATATATAAAATGACTAATAAAAAGGCTCCGTAAGTATAAAATCGATCGGCCAATAATACTTGTAGAGCCGCTTCCCCTCCATTTGAAACTCTGCCAATGGCTATTAAAGCCCCTGTCATTAAAGTCTGAACAAATAAGAAAAGGGGGAATAGTTTAGCCGATGGTTTTGAAGCCGTTTTTTCTGAAATAGTTTGCCATAAAAAATGGCCGCAATAGGCTATAATAAAAAGACCAATCACCCAAGCTATCGAAACATTATGTTTTAAAGAACTTCCCAGATAAACCAATATCCCTTTTACAAACAAATATATCTTTTCCACATAATCCGTTTTTGGCATATTTGAATGATCTCCTTCATAATTATGAAAATAAAAGACAAAAATCAACGTGAACAATATGGTAAAAGTTACCCTAAACTTCGATTTCGTAAAGTATAAATAACATAAAACCCATAAAATAAACACAAGGCCTTCCGTGCTCACAAATGGGTACAATAAGGTCATAAACAAAGGCCAAATATGATTAGGTTTATAAATTAGCCCATAGCTAATTGACACCATAAATAAAATGGATGATAAGTGTTGTAAAACTCCAATTAACCCATAGTTATCTAAATTTCCATTAACAGAAAATAATAAGATTGACACGCCAACTAAATACCAAGTTGACATTTGCTCTCGCTTCAAATAGTTAAAAATTATCCATAATATGGCAACCGATTGGAGATTAGCTAACATAATGATTACTTTAAAATTAATGATCCCTATAATTTTAAAGTATAAGATCAATAGCGTCCTTGAAAAAGCAATTCGATGAATGTAACTATGAAAATCAAATATGTTAGTAAGGCGTTCGGACCATGAAATTTTATCGAATTTTTCGATAAGGTCTAAATAAATAATATCATCGCCCCAACTAGGAAAATCGACCAAGAACTTGTCCAATAAAAAGAAATGAATGGCAACTGGAATTAAAATGAGAACTACCAGAAAAATATTGCGCTGTTTTGCCATTTTTAGAAATAAATTTCGAAAGCAAAATAAACTATATTTTATCAGTTTATTGGCGAGATCAATTAAATAAGGGAAATTATTTAATTTACCTTTATAAAAAATATTAGGTCAATATGCTTACCGCAAAAAAAAATTGGAAATTTTTACCTCCTCCCAGTTCCATAGCCATAAACCAGTTACAAGAGGAATTAAAAACGACTAAGAATCCATATTTCCTGTCTTTAATGGTCAGTCGGGGCATTTTGACTTTTGACCAAGCGAAACATTTCATGGTTCCCTCCTTGGATGATCTGCCGAATCCTTTTCTTATGCAGGACATGGACATCGCCGTAGAACGCTTGGCTTTGGCTTTAGAAAATGGAGAGAAAATACTCATTTATGGCGACTATGATGTGGATGGAACTACGTCGGTCGCTTTGGTCTATGGTTACTTAACCGAAATTTTAGGGGCAGATGCCGACTATTACATTCCTGATCGCTATAGTGAAGGGTATGGCGTGTCCCAAGCGGGAATTCAATATGCCTATGACAACGAATATAGCCTAATCATCTCCTTGGACTGCGGAATCAAAGCCCACGAACGAGTTGAATGGTGCAATGAAATGGGCATCGATTTTATCATTTGTGACCACCATTTACCTGAAGAAACCATTCCAAAAGCCATCGCGGTCCTAGACCCCAAACGGAAAGATTGTGCCTATCCTTTCAAAGAATTAACGGGTTGTGGAGTCGGATTTAAGCTTTTATGCGCATTTGCTCAAGCCCATGAATTAGACATGGATCCCATTTTTGATCGATTGGATTTATTGGCCTGCTCGATAGCCGCCGACATGGTTCCGATCACGGGAGAAAATAGAATTTTGGCCTACCATGGCTTGGTGAAATTAGGCTCAAATCCAAGTCCCGGCCTTTCTTATTTATTGCAAAAAGCCAATAAAAAAGCGCCTATTCAGATCACCGATATTGTCTTTTCCATTTCGCCCATCATCAACGCCGCGGGTCGGATGGAACATGCCCATGGCGCCGTGAAGTTATTGTTGGCCTCCGACCTCATCGAAGCGCAAATGTTGGCCGAAGCGGTGATCCAACAAAACCTAGAACGCCGAGTGGTCGAAAAAGAAATCGTAAGCCAAGCGCTTTCACTCTTTGATACCAACACATTTCTGCAAAATGCGAAAAGCACCGTTTTATTTCAAGCCGGTTGGCACAAGGGGGTCGTCGGCATCGTCGCCAGTAAAATCCAAGAATTTTATTTTAGACCCACCATCATTTTAACGGAATCACATGGACAGATTGTAGGCTCAGCGCGCTCGGTCAAAGGCTTTGACATACATGCAGCTCTAGAAAAATGTTCGGATTTATTAGCGCAATTTGGTGGACATACACATGCTGCTGGACTACACCTAAAACCAGAAAACCTTCAAGCCTTCATTGATCGTTTTGAATCTCTAGTCCAAATAGGCCTTCCCTCAGGAGAGCTCAAGGCTGAATTGACAATCGACCTTCAGGTACCTTTGGAAGCCATGACGCTTTCCTTTTATGATCAATTATTATCCCGCCTTTCGCCTTATGGCCCGGGCAATATGATGCCTAATTTTCTGAGTGGGCCCATTTATTTAAGCAAGGCGCCATTCATCATGAAGGAAGAGCATCTGAAATTACATGTAAGTTCTTCCCCTACTGGCTCTTCGTGGGAGGCCGTGGGTTTTGGGATTCGCAAAGATTTTTACGAAGACCTTTTAAACGCCTACGAAAAGCAGCTCGCGTTCCAAATGG
>CAMARL010000177.1 GCA_945860325.1 Spirosoma fluviale
ATAAAAATCCAATCCTTTTTTGTTCCCCATGAAATTTCTGAACGTTCGTAGCCTAACCGAGCATTCCAATATTGGGCCAATTGATCATCCTTTATTTCAGGATAAACAGAATTAAAAGCCTTCGTAAATTCCGAACTATTTGAGCGGTATAATTTCTCTAATTTGTCAGCATCATGAAGGTTGTTTAAAAGTATTTCGCGCATTGTTAAATTTATTTTTTTTTGGAAACAGCTGGTTTTTAAAAATTAATTTGATTTGTTACTCCATATAATAATGAACTAATTAAAAAATCATTTTATCTTTAATCGATTCTAGAGAACAACCCAATTTACCTAAAAAATATGCGAATTATAATTATTTTAAGCTTTACTTATTTGCTTTTTGCTTGCAAAAAAGAGGAAACAATCGCTCAAATCCCTAAAATACCTTTACCCGCTTCTTTAAGTGCCTTAAAAATAGAGCACCCAAGACTGATGCTGAGCAATGAGCGAATTGCTGAATTAAAAAAATTGCAAACGACAGATCCTATTTTAGATAAATACATCAAAGCAGTGATTGCCTCCGCTAATAGTATTGTGACTCGGGCCCCGTTAACGAGAACATTAATAGGTCCAAGGCTCTTAGATGTAAGCCGAGAATTGCTTAACCGTACTACACATTTAGCGTTAGCCTATCATTTTTCTGGAGATAAAAAGTATCTCGATGCTGCTGTAGCTAATATGAAAACGGTGTGTGAATTTTCGGATTGGAATCCGTCTCATTTTTTAGATGTGGCTGAAATGTCCAATGGTGTAGCGATCGGCTATGATTGGCTGTACGCCTATATATCTGAGACTGACCGAACTTTCATTCGAAATGGACTAAAAACAAAAGGTTTGGATGAGTATAAAAAGATTTATGAAACCGCTTGGTGGGCCAAAGGGGATAACAATTGGAACCAAGTTTGCAATGGGGCATTGATCGTTGCCTCATTAGCCATCGCCGAAACCGACCCTAAATATGCGGACGAATACATCCCAAAAGCCATCGCCAATCTACCCTTCTCAAATAAATTTTATGCCCCGGATGGCGCTTGGTATGAGGGACCGGGCTATTGGGCATATGCCACTGAATACCTTTCCTATGGTATGTCCGCTTTACAAACGGCTTTAGGAACGATGAAAAATTTGGAGACGACGGAAGGTCTTTCGAAAACAGGCTTCGCTCCTATGCTGACGACGGGACCAACGAATTACATTTTTAACTTTGCGGATTCGGGTGAAAATAGCAAAGGTACTACCTCGCCCGCCATGTTCTTTATGGCTAATACCTATTCAAACACGGACATTTCAAATTACTTGCACAATTACATGTCGGCCACCTCGGCTTTAGCCAAGCCTTTTCATGTCGTTTGGTACAGAAGTCCCAACAATTTCATACCTGCTGTACCATTAGACCACATGTTAAAAGGAGAAATAAATGATTTGGTCATCATGCGAAGTTCTTGGACGGATAAATTTGCGACTTGGGTTGGGGTCAAATCAGGTACAAACAGTTCCCCCCATTCACATTTAGATCTAGGTAGTTTCGAATTAGACGCGGGGGGAGTTCGTTGGGCTAAGGACTTGGGCTCCGACGACTATAACTTAGATGGATACTGGACGATGGGTGTCGGTGGCAAAAGATGGTCCTATTATAGACTTGGATCCTTAAGTCACAATGTCCCTATTTTAGGCAATAAAAATCAATACGAATTGGCTAAAGCTAGCTTTTCTAGCACTGCATTAAATGTATCTGAGCCTAATGCAATTTTAGATTTAAGCCAAGCATATCGCGATTATTCGAGCAAATCTACCCGAAAAATAAGTCTAGTGAATAACCGAAAAGACGTAGTCATCGAAGATGATTTTGTAATCAAGTCGGCCACGGAAGTCGCCTGGGGAATGACGACGGATCAGTCGATTGAAATTTTACCTAGCGGCAAAGCCATTCTCAGAAATGCGACCATCACAACCAAAACCTTAGAAGTTGAAATTATCAGCCCCGTGGGAGCTAAATTCACGATTGAATCGGCTAGAAAATCAGCCCCCGAAAAATTAAATACGGGAACGCAAAGACTAATGGTCAGGATTGCCAATCAAATAGGAAATGTTAAATTGCAAATCAAACTAAGCCCCAAAGGCTAAATCTAAACCTCCAATTGATGAAAAAACACTTGCTCTATGTAAGCTTAATTTTGATTTCTGCTTTGGCAGAAGCACAAGTAACTCCTCGTAATTTTTTAGCTAAAGCCTTCAGTAAAGAAATGGTGCAAAAGGCGCTCATTTCACAAAAGGACTATAAGCCATATCCAAAAACACGTGCCGAATGGGTCAATATCATCCCAGAGGATGAGCAAAAACAAATCATTAAAAAAGCTGAATCGGTCTTAAATAAGCCTGTTCCAGTGATTGATGCAACACTTCTAATGGAATATGTACGATCGGGTGATCGAGAAGAGCATGGTAAAATTTCGTTCGGAAAAAGAAATAGTCTGATGGAGCTCGTAATCGCAGAGACACTAGAAGACAAAGGCCGATTTACTGAAAAAATCATGAATTATGTCTGGTCCATTTGTGAAGAGACCTATTGGGGAGTTCCCGCACATTTGTCGGTCCAAAAAGCGAGAAGTGGAATGCCGGATACGGAAGACCCGACGGTCGATTTATTTGGGGCAGAAACTGCCGTGGGTCTAGCGCTGACCGACTATTTCGTAGGGGACAAATTGGATAAAATCTCTAAGCTTCTACGTAAACGAATCTACTTCGAGGTCAATAAAAAAATCCTCACTCCGGTCCTGGACCAAGAACGTTATGGTTGGCTCAGCAAAACGCGTGCCGTTAACAACTGGAATCCATGGATCGTTTCGAATGTGATGTTGGCCAATTTACTATTAGAAAAAAATGAGACCACTCGGCTCTCACATGTGTACACCCACATGAACTACTTAGATCTATACTTTAATGGATTAGGAGATGATGCGGGTTGCGATGAAGGTCCATCGTACTGGTTTGCCGCGGGAGCAAGTGCATTTGATGCACTCCAGGTATTGGCTTCGGCGACCAATGAAAAATGTGAAATCTACAAAGAGCCATTCATCCAAAAAATGGCTTCATATGTATATAAAATGCATATTTCCAATGACTACTTCGTGAATTTTGCTGACGCAGATCCTACCTTGAAACCGGATGGCATCATGCTGTATCGATTTGGTAAGGCGCTAAATGATGCTCCTTTGATGGCTTTTGGCCAATGGGCCTCACAAAACTTCGATCCAGCGATCAGTATGACGGGATATCAAAAACACCGACATCTTTGGAATTTAATGGCTTTTAGTTCCATGCCGAAGGAAAAAGTAGCTCATCCTGAGCTTGGCGACTATTGGTTTAATGACATCCAGGTAGTGACCGCACGACATAAAGATTTGTTTTTTGCGGCGCATGGCGGGCATAATGCTGAGTCGCATAACCACAATGATGTGGGCGATTTTGTTTATTATGCGAAAGGCGAACCTATTATTATCGACGCAGGCCGAGGAAACTACACGGCTAGGACTTTTTCTGCACAGCGATATTCCCTTTGGTTTACTCAATCTGAGTACCACAACTTACCTTTTATTAATGGCATAGGCCAAAAAGCAGGTCGGGAGTTTGAAGCTAGCGTAGTGAGTAATTTCATGAATGAAAAAGCGGCGGGAATGTCCTTAGATTTAGCGAAAGCCTATCCAGCGGAAGCAGGAATTAAAACATGGAAAAGAACTTTGCAATTGAATAAAGTAAAAGGCCAAATAGAAATTAAAGATCAGTTTGAGCTTTCTGAAAATAAGCAAGGGGTCCAACAAGCCTTCATGACTTTGTGTACGATTGATTCTTCTGTACAAGGGAAATTAAATTTGACAACGAGTACGGGAGATAAACATGTACTGACGTATGATGCTAAAAAATGGACGATGGCGGTGGATCTTCCTTCCACTGATGGACCCGAGTATAAAAGCTTTAAGACTAAGTGGGCGAATAGACCAGTCCAACGAATTGTTTTCACGTCGAAAGAAAAAGGATTACAAGGGAATTATCAGTTTACTATTCAGTAGATTTTAAGAAGATTACATAAAAAAGGTGTTGCGATTTTAAACGTAACACCTTTTTTTATTGGAATAATTCAATTTTTTATTTTCAATTAAATTAAATCCACATTCATAAAATGAATCTATTTTAGGGGTTTAAAAAATAAATTACCTAAATCTATCCTATTTTGAGGAAGCCGTAAACGTTTACGGCCAAAATATTGGTCAATTCTTTTGGGTTTAAACCTATGATTCAGTATCATTATTTAAGGATAATTATTAATTTAATCAATTATTAAATATCCAATATTAATTAAATCCTAAAAATACTTTTGATGAAAAAAACTTACCCAATCAAACA
>CAMARL010000178.1 GCA_945860325.1 Spirosoma fluviale
CCTAATTTTGCGGTGGCATCTACCCAGTTTTTGACCAATTGGATTTCTCGGTCTCTAGCTGATTTATCTGCAAAAACAAAGTCATTCTTACAACCTGTCCCACTTAATTCTAGGCCAATTTGATGGCATTTTCTTTTTAACTTAAACAAGTAGTCATCAGAAGGAACAATGGGGTAGCCAGGTAAATAGTAAGCAGTTAAATCCAATCCTTCAAAACCATGTTCGGCACAAAAATCCATCATATCCTCCACACTCATCTTCCCTGCCATTAATGGAGCATTGAAGGAATAGGCATTTAGGCTAGTTTTTAATCTTTTGGATGGCGCCGAGTTGATGTGTTTGGCCGAATGGATATTTGCTAATATTGGGCTCGCTATTAAATAGCTAAGGATATTTCTTCTTTTCATAGGGGTAGATTTTCAATTTAAATGTAATAAAAAGGAATGAAAAATTTACCTAACAGCTAAATTTTAAAAATGACATTGGCCTTTAAAAAGGTGCTTAAATTTTGGAATTACGTCAATATTAAATTTTAGCAGGATGGGTCATTTTGCGTTAATTATAGATTTAATGATTTATTTTTGATAACTCAAGAAACAAAACGCCAATAATTATTAATAAAATGAATCAAGTATTTAAATTTATTGCATATTCCTTAGCTATCATTTTTGTGGGAATCCTTGTTTTATTAGCTGCCTTCTATGAGTCAGATGTTCCATTAGCAGCATTAAAACCCAAATACATTTCAGCCCAATCTCAGTTTATACCTGTATTGGGAATGCAAGTTCACGTTCGCGATGAGGGCCCTAAAACGGATTCTATTCCTTTAGTTCTTTTGCATGGCATGTCCTCTTCTTTAAACACGTGGGACGAGGTGGTCAATTCGGTGGCCGGTCGGAGAAGAACGATTTCTGTCGATTTACCCGGTTTTGGAATGACGGGCCCCAACCCTAAAAACCAATATAATTTTGTTTTTTACAATGAGTTCATTGATTCCCTTTGCGCAAAATTAGGGGTTCGAAAATTCACTTTGGTCGGCAATTCCATGGGAGGCGCCATCGCTTGGAATTATGAAATCACGCATCCGGGCCGACTGGATAAATTAGTTTTGATTGACGCCGCAGGTTACCCTCAAACGAAGGAAAAAGGAAGCTTAGGATTTTTGATCGCGTCCACCCCCGTCATCAATAATTTACTTTTGTATTTTACGCCAAAAGTTTTGGTTCGCAAGAGTTTAGAAACCATTTATTTTGATCAAAATTTAGTTACTGATGCACAAGTTGACCGATATCATGATATTGTGGTCCGAGAAGGAAACCGGGCTGCGGCGCTTGAAATTTTTAAAGGCAGTTTTGGAAAGCCATTAGGGAAGACCAATCAAGTAAAAACACCTACCTTAATTTTATGGGGTGAATTTGATCATGTCATCGATGTAAGCAATGCCGACCGATTTAACCAAGATATTCAAGGAAGTAAGAAGGTGATTTTTTCCAATGTAGGGCATGTTCCCATGGAAGAAATACCTGGGAAAATCGCGGATGAATTACTGAACTTTGTGGGCGCGATAAAATAATACTCTTTATTTTTGGTTTAATGTAGGTCCCCAACCTCTCTGTTATTTGATTTTGGGCGGATGATAAATTCCCTTTTTTTCGAATTCTTGAAGGGTTTCGGCCAACTTGTATTTGTTCACTTGTTCTGCCGTAAAGCCCATTCCACCTTTGTTTGAGTTAAATTCTAGATAGGACTGTGTTAGTCGGTTTTGATTGGCAAATACCCAGGGTATGTAGGTATAAGCTGAAAATCCCCAATAGCCAATGGAGACTATTAAAATGAGGTATGTTTTGCGGATTGCATTAGGTTGTTGGAATGTCAATAAAGTCGTAAACAAAAATCCTAAAGCGGCATAAATTCGATAATTTCCAATTAAGTAAACGTAATCTCCAAAAACAGCTCTTAACACACTAATCATGAGCGCATTGGTGAAGCAAAATAAAATTCCACTCAGAATAAATAAATCATTTTCACTTAATAGTTTTCCCTTTCTCCAATTTTCTAATTTATCTGAAACAGAACCCAGGCAAAATTGATATACATACTTGAGCCAAATGACGACAATTGCGAGCCCAAAACCTGCAGTCACATAAAGTCTAATTGGGATGTTTCTTTCTTTAAAAAAGTCCATAAATCCGCCAAGAAAAACGAAAAAGCCAAAGAAGCTTTTTGATGGATTTTCAAGGAAAAATTGGAATGCATAGGCATGGTAATTCATGCTGGGGTACTTTAAGAAAAACAGGAATATTAGGCCAATTAGCACAATTAGCCAAATAAATAATTCTTTCCAACGGTATTGTAGAAACAATAAAACGGCGCCAATAGGGATAAAAAACAAGCCATCAGAATTAGATAAGGCAGCCAATAAGGTGCAAAAAACGGCTACAAAAAAGTATTTGTTTTTAGCTAATAAATAAGTTGATATTAATCCAAACCCAATAACTGAATTGTGCTGAACTGCGGCGATCATCCAATAACTCGATAAGGTATATTGAAAGCTAAGGTAGATAAAGATCAAACTAGCCATATTAATCCAACGGTTTTCCTTTGGCAGTACTTGGAATACAAAATAAAATAAGGGAATCAGGTAAAGATGCGATTCCCAAATCATCCATTGTATGTTAAATTGGCCCAATACATAAAAATTAAACAAGACCAGCAATTTCAAAATAACCACTCGATGCTCATTATTAGGCGCCCAAATTAAATCAAATCGTTTAGTTAAATCTTCAGTGGCCAACCAGTTTTTTAAGGTCATGGGTCCCACTTCAAAATCATCTAACCAGGGAGCATTAACTGAAAATAGGAAAAGACATGCCATGAAAAGCAGGATCGGAATACCTGAAATCAAAATATAATAAATATTTTTTCTCTGCATGAAAAACGAAAATTGGAGATTAAAATTAACCAAATAAATTTATAATGTTTTGAAGTGCCCGTTCTAGACAAGCGGATTGAATCGAGTGACTCGTATTTTTAAAGAATTTTATTGCTTTTACCTTCGTCTTTAGTACTTTGATAGACAAAATGATATTAATTTTTCTATTTCGATGGTTATTTTTTTCATTTTCTTTTACCTATTTAAATAGAAAATGTAATTTTGAATTATGCGAAACTTACTTCATTTAAATAATCTATTCATAATACTCTTAGTTTTGTCCTTGAAGCTTCATGCTCACGAAGGAGGGCATTTTACTGAAGGAGAGTTTTTAAAAGTTTGGCATTTAAAGAATGGCCAAAATGTATCAGGGAACTTTCTTTATGCAACTAAAAGTGAAATTGTATTGGAGCAAAATGGCGGAAATCTAGTCAAAATCCCCATGGCCATTTTGGCAAAAAATGACCTTACATTGGCCCAATTCAAAATTAAAAAATACGCTGAGATTCATCAGCAATACACCCAAAGAAATATCACAAACAATCAAGTTCCATTTTTTGAAATGATTGATATTAGGTCATTTGGTTATTTTCTAATGTTCATTTTGATTCTATTGTTGCTCAGCAAAAAACTAAAGAATCAAGCCTATTTTCTGCCATTACAAAGGGTAGCTCTCTATAGCTTTTGCTTAGGATTATTTATTTTGGCTTGTAAGTCCTCTTCAGATATTACGCCTGCAGGAACGACCATTGCAAATACGGGTGGGACGACCACCACCCCTAGCACCATGATCACCAAAACGAGTACATCCTTTATCGATTCTGCATTCACGCCCTATAAATCTGTTTCATTGGCGACCAACTGGGATGATACATATTTTTATGTATCCTCGAATGGAATTCCAGCACATAACATGATGGTTGGGATTACAAGTTGGCAACAACAAGTTCCTATAGCCCAGCCTTACACGGGTACAAATCATTGGTCTATTCCCTTAGCGCCTGTGTATGCCGCCACTCCTGTCAGTACAAAAACAAATTTTATGAAAGGGGCTGTCGCACTTGCGGTCAACGGAGTTCCCATTTTTAATGCCTTAAATAATCGGGGTGAAGATTCCTTTTTGATTGGCGAATTAGACCAATGGGGTGGCCATTGCGGCAAAGGCGATGACTACCATTACCACGCTGCCCCGCTACATTTATCGGCGACTTCAGGTCTAAAACCCATTGCTTTTGCCTTAGATGGTTTTGCTGTTTATGGAGCAAAAGAACCCGATGGTTCCACCATGAAATCACTGGACGAATCTCATGGGCATGTTGGGTCAAATAGCGTATATCACTATCATGGAACGAACGATTATCCCTATGTGGTGGGGTCGATGAAAGGGAAGGTGAATGTGGACCCTTCCACCCCGGCACCTGAAAACCAAATTATTCCACAGGCATTTTC
>CAMARL010000179.1 GCA_945860325.1 Spirosoma fluviale
GAAGGATGAAGCCGATTTGTATTTTGGTTTAGATCATGGAGTTGATTGGATTGCCCTTTCATTTGTTCGCAAAGCGGCAGATATCTGGGATATTAAAGATAAAATAAAGGCATACGGGAAAAATACGCGTGTCATTGCTAAAATAGAAAAGCCTGAGGCTATTGATAATTTAGATGAAATTATTGAGGCCTCGGATGCGATTATGGTGGCTCGTGGTGATTTGGGCGTGGAAATGGATGGAGCTGTTGTCCCTTACCTTCAAAAGGTGATGGTTGAAAAGTGTACGGCTGCTGGAAAACCAGTCATTGTCGCTACGCAAATGTTGGAATCGATGATTACTAACCCTGTGCCTACGCGTGCTGAAACTTCAGACGTGGCTAACGCAGTTTTACAAGGTGCCTCAGCTACGATGCTAAGTGGGGAATCTGCCTCTGGTTCTTATCCGATTAAAGCGGTAGAAACGATGGCACATATTCATGAAATTGTTGAGCAACAACAAAATGAATTAGAAATTATCAAAGGTGATGAAGCGGCTATTTATTTCAAAAATCACTCGTTGGCAGGCCAACAAGTTGCCCTGACGGATCGTTTGATTGCTGGAGCATGCCGATTAGCCCGTGATTCTAAGGCTAAAGCCATTTTATGTATGACTAATTCTGGGCATACGGCTTATAGACTTTCTGCGCATAGACCTAAAGCCGATTTGTTTGTCTTTACATCGAATAAAGAGTTAATGACAACCATGGGTTTATTATGGGGTGTTAAGGTATTTTTCTTTGATCCTTCTGCAGATAATGTGGAAAAAACAGTCGCTGCTATGGTGGATATGCTTAAAGGAAAGAAGTTATTATCGGCCGGCGATGTATTTGTGACTACTTTGTCAATTCCAGCGCATCAAGGAAAAAAAACCAATACAGTTCAATTGGCTACCGTTGAATAATTAGAGTTCAATCCCAGCATTTAACTCGATATGAAACGAAAGGAATCAAAGATTAAACATTCGCTTTTAGTGATTTATTCCCTTTGGACTGCATTTTGGTTCATTTCGACTTTTTTACTTTTATATCCATTGATGTTTATCTTTCTTCAGAAATTATCTTGGAGAAGATATACGCATCGAATAGTCCGTTTTTGGGGTCAGTTGTTTTTTCTTTTTGCAGGCATTCGGATTCAAGTAAAACATCATTACAAGCCAGATCGGAAAAAGGTATATGTTTTTTGTTCTAATCATTTCTCGTATTTGGACATCCCCCTAATGGTCGTTATCATTAAAAATTACTTTTCGTTTATTGGCAAAACAGAAATTAAAAAAGTCCCTCTCTTTGGGTATCTATATGCGCGACTAAATATTTTGGTGAACCGAAAGGATCGGATGAGCCGAGCCACTTCCTTAGGCCGTTCGATTAAAGCCTTACAAGCGAAAAGAAGCATCATTATTTTCCCTGAAGGGGGCATTGTCTCTAAAGAATTTCCGATCATGGGAAAGCCCTTGATGGATGGTGCTTTTATGATGGCAGTCCTACAACAGGTTCCTGTGGTTCCCATCAGCTTTTTCAACAATCATTTGTTGCTAAACGACCGTAATTTTTTGTTACGACCTGGCGTTATAAAAGTGGAAATTCATCCACCCGTGGAGACCTTGGGTATGACGAATGAAGATGTACCTGTTCTGCGAGAGCGTGTTTTTGAGATGATACAAAATCCTATTTTAGCTCATTATGGTATCGACGCACCTCAGTAAATACACGTTCCTTTTTTTGATATTTCTTCTTTCATGCAGCCATGAAAAGGAACAAAATAAATTCGCTGATGCACCCAGGCCCAAAGGGTTTAATCGCATTGAATTACCTAATGCTTCTTATGTCCCCTTAGAGAAAGGGCATCCATTTGCCTTTGAAGTTTCTTCCTACGCAAAGGTTTTAAAGGATTCTGTTTCTTGGGCTGAACCTCATTGGCTCTACATTTATTATCCTCGTTGGGATGCCTTTATCCAGCTGACCTACAAACCTTTAACTAAAAATCCCAAAGTATTAAGTGCTCTAATTCAAGATGCGTATACGCTCGCCTCCAAACACCAAGGAAAGGCCAGTGGAATTCAAGATTATGTCATGACGACTAAGTCTGGTCGAAAAGCCGGTTTAATTGAGTTGGAAGGCGAAGTGGCCACGTCTTTTCAGTTTTATACGACAGATAGTACGAAGCATTTTTTGAGAGGGGCTGTTTATGTGAAAACGGCTACGGCCAACGATTCTTTGGCGCCCATCATCAAATTTCTAAAACAAGATGCTATTCATTTGATTCAAACGCTTGAGTGGAAATAGGCTTTTATGAGGCTTGTTGTTCCCCCATTCTTTCCGTTTCTTTGTAGTGCATGAGTGAAATTAATCCTCTTTTTGAAACTGAAGAATCAACTGTTTTTGTTGACGCTCTCCTCCCTTTGCCTATCCCTAGGCATTTTACTTACCGCGTTCCTAGGATTTGGGCGGAGGTGGTCCAATTGGGCCTAAGGATTGTCGTACCCTTTGGGAGTTCAAAAGTGCTTACGGCTGTGATTGTTTCCGTGCATCATCAACCTCCCAAGCAATACCAAGCAAAATATATATTAGAGATTTTAGATGAAGCTCCTTTAGTGACTGAATCTCAAATTAAATTATTCCAATGGGTGGCTGATTACTACATGTGTTACCCTGGGGAAGTTTTTCAAGTAGCCTTACCGGCTGGATTGAAAATTTCAAGTCAGTCTAAAGTTCAAGCGCACCCGGAATTTTCAAACCCGCAGGATTTAAATGATAAAGAATTATTGGTTTATCAATCTGTGGTCGAAAAGGGTTCACTCAGTTACGATGAAGTCGCTCGGATAGCCGAAGTGAAAAGTCCATATCACATCATTAAATCATTGGTTGGACATTCGGCTGTTTTAATTTTTGATGAACTTAAAGATCGGTACACGCCCAAAGTCATTCGTAAAATCAGATTATGTTCCGCATGGACAGGTCAAGATAAAATTACCGAACTCATTAAATTGGTCGAGGAAAAGCCGAAACAAATACATGTCCTACTTCATTACTTGAAGTTTATTCCTGTTTTGCGAGATCCTGAATTAAATAATAAGGGTCTTGAAAAGTCAAGTTTTTCTCAAGCGGGACTTTCAGAAAGTTCCCTTCAGACACTTATAAAAAATGGGTATTTTGAAGTTTTCGAGGTTGTTATTTCTCGTTTTGGAGTTAATGAAGATGATTTTATACCTAGTTCATTTGACTTAAATGAAGCTCAAACAAAGGCCTATCAGTCTATTTTAACGCAGTTTCAAAAGAAGGATGTGGTACTGTTGCATGGCATCACAGGAAGTGGGAAGACTGAAATTTATATTCGATTGATTCAAGAGGCCTTGTCTAATGGGGACCAAGTCTTATACCTTTTGCCTGAAATCGCGCTGACGACACAAATCGTTTTCCGACTTAAAAAGATTTTCGGAGACCAAGTAGGTATCTATCATTCAAAATTTTCAGATAACGAACGGGTCGAGGTTTGGAAATCGATCGTTGAGGGGAAATATCCTTTTGTCGTAGGCGTTAGATCATCCGTTTTTTTACCCTTTTCTCGTTTGGGATTGATCATTGTAGATGAAGAGCATGAGTCTTCATTCAAACAAGTGGATCCCGCTCCTAGATATCATGCGAGGGATGTGGCGATGGTTCTTGCCGCTCAGCAAGGTGCCAAAGTTCTTTTGGGATCAGCGACTCCTTCGTTAGAATCTTATTATCAAGCCAAGCAAGATAAATATGGCTTGGTGGTTATTAAAGAACGTTTTGGTACGGCCCAATTGCCTAAAATGGAGTTGATCGACACTAAATATGCCAACCGTATGAAGCGGATGAAGGGTGGATTTTCTTTGGATTTAATCGCTGTTTTACAAGAAAATTTTGATCAGGGGAAGCAAAGTTTATTATTCCAAAACCGAAGGGGTTATTCGCCTTATATTCAATGCCAAGATTGTGATTGGATCGCATCTTGTAATCAATGCGATGTTAGTTTAACGTATCACGCGCGTGACCAAGAATTACGTTGCCATTATTGTGGCTACAAGGAAGGCTTGTTGACCCGTTGTGCAGCCTGTGGAAGTACAAACCTTAAAACCATGGGGTACGGGACTGAAAAGTTGGAGGAGGAACTCCAACTATATATTCCGGATGCTCGGATCGGAAGGATGGATTTAGATACCACAAGATCTAAAACGGCATTCAATAGTTTGTTAGCCGAAATCCAATCGGGAAATATTGACATCTTAGTAGGTACTCAAATGGTGGCGAAGGGTTTGGACTTTGAGGGCTTATCCACTGTGGCGATTTTTGATGCAGATCGAATCATTAATTT
>CAMARL010000180.1 GCA_945860325.1 Spirosoma fluviale
TATTGCATCAAAAATTTCCTTTTGAGCCCACACCCTCCCAAGTCCAACTATTTGAAAAATTAAGTGGATTTATCTTGAATCAAGATGAGTGGGCTCCCCTGACTTTTATCATTAAAGGGTATGCAGGAACTGGAAAGACAACGGTTATATCGACCTTAATTAAAGTGCTAGGTTCATTTGAGTATAAGACGCAATTAATTGCTCCTACCGGCAGGGCGGCAAAGGTGATGGCCAATTATTCAAAGAAAAAAGCCAGTACCATACACAAAAAAATCTATCGCCAAGTAAGTAATCCGAGTTCTGGGACGCTCACATTTCAACGAATGAACAATTATGCTACCAATACGGTATTCATTGTGGATGAGGCCTCCATGATTACCGATGAAGCAGAATTTGGTTTCAATAGCCTACTGACCGATTTAATTGAATATGTATTTACTAATCCAGAGAATGGTCATAATGGGAATAAACTCATTTTTGTGGGTGACACGGCCCAACTTCCTCCCGTGGGTAAATCGCTTTCTCCAGCCTTATCCAAAGACTACATTAGCCAAGAATTTCACATGGAGGTTATGGAACATGAATTAATCGATGTCATGCGCCAAGATTCGCAATCAGGTATTCTATATAATGCCACAGCACTACGCCTACTATTAAACGAAAAATCCACTCAAATAAAGTTCAATACAACTTCTTTCAAAGATTTCTTTCGAATGACCGGTGAAAAAATGGAGGATGGCATGCACTATGCATTTCGGAAATTTGGCAAAGAAAATACGATTCTATTAACGCGTTCCAACAAAAGCGCTGTGATGTACAATCAATTTGTCCGGCGAACCATTTTATATCAAGAAGATGAAATTTCGAGTGGCGATTTACTCATGATTGTGCGTAATAATTACCATTGGTTAGATGAAGACTCCCCCGCTGGATTTTTGGCGAATGGTGATTTTGTGGAAGTGATGAAAATCAAAAAGGAAGAAGACATGCACGGTTTCCGATTTTTACAAGTGTCTTTAAGGCTTTGCGATTATGAAGAACATCCTGAAGTAGAGGCCAAAATTTTATTAGACACTTTACATTCCTCAGAATCGGCCTTAGGGAAAGAAGGAAATAAGAAATTGTATGATTCCGTTTGCAATGATTATGCCCATATCACCAAAAAGAAAGAGCGAATTGAAGCGATCAAAAAAGACCCCTATTTGAATGCATTGCAAGTAAAATTCGCCTATGCATTAACCTGCCATAAGTCTCAAGGTGGCCAGTGGGGTGCTGTTTTTGTAGATCAAGGGTATTTAAAAGAAGAACAAATCGACGCGGAGTATATTCGTTGGCTTTATACGGCAATCACCCGCTCCACGCATGAATTGTTTTTAGTCAATTTTCATGAGCGGTTTTTTGACTAAATCTTCGTTTTGGCAATAGACCTGTTCATCTCAGTTTGCAACAATTAGAACTCTTGAAAATCAAAGGTTTGAAGTTTTGGGAATTATAAATTAAACGAAGCGGCCAAACCTGGATGGAATAATTTTCCATCATAGATAGTCAATCCTTTATTTAATGCTTCATTGGACCTACTCGCTTCTTTCCAACCTAAATTAGCGAGCAGTTGAATATAGGGCAGAGTGGCCTGAGTCAAGGCTAAAGTAGACGTTTGTGGCACAGCACCCGGCATATTCGCTACACAATAATGCAATATTCCATCTATTTCATACACAGGATTTTCGTGTGTAGTAGGTTTACATGTTTCGATACAACCTCCTTGATCCACTGCCACATCCACCAGAACTGTCCCTAATTCCATTTTCTTTAAATCTTCCTTTTTAATCAGTTGGGGTGCTTTTGACCCATGCATTAAAACAGCCCCAATCAGTAAATCCACTTGAGTCAAATGACTTTGAATGGCATGAGAAGTGGCAAATTGCGTATGAACATTAGCCGGTAAAACTTCATCTAAATACCTTAAACGGGATAAATTAGTATCCATGATCGTTACATTGGCTCCTAAACCAGCAGCCATTTTTGCTGCTTGAGTACCCACAACTCCCCCACCCAAAATCAATACCTGAGCGGGTGGGACTCCTGGAACGCCGCCCAACAACTTTCCCTTTCCACCCTGTGGCTTTCCTAAATAATAGGCGCCCACTTGGACCGACATTCGGCCAGCCACCTCTGACATTGGGATTAAAAGGGGCAATGATCGATCAGCTAATTCAACGGATTCATAGGCAAAGCAAATAGCCCTAGACCGAAGCATAGCTTCCGTTAATTCTCGTGAAGCGGCAAAATGGAAATACGTGAAAATGATTTGACCCTCTTTAATTAATTCATATTCCGCAGAAAGAGGTTCTTTAACTTTTACGATTAAATCTGCAATGGTATATACATCATCGGCCTTAGGCAATATGCTAGCACCTTCATTTATATACATTTGATTTGTAAATCCTGAGCCTAGACCAGCATCGGATTCAATCCAAATTTGATGTTCATCTTTGATCAAAGCATGAACTCCCGCCGGAGTTAAGCCTACTCGGAACTCATGATTTTTAATTTCCTTAGGGATGCCAATATTCATAAATTTTTAAGGTAAAAAGGAAAAGCCAACGAATTAAATTCGCTGGCCTTTCCCATTGATGAAGAATAATAGATGCAAATATATCATATACAATAAAATATTTTGTGTTAATGCGATTAATAAGTAAATAAATAAACATTTATTAAAAATATCAGAAAATATTACTAATATTAGGATTATTTAAATCAAAAAACAGAAAAGATTATGGCTATAAAACTAAGCTTAGATTCTTTGGATATTAAAATTTTGAAAATATTACAGAATAATAGCCAACATACCATTAAGGATATCGCTGAGCAGGTTAATTTATCCTTAAGTCCCACTCATGATCGAATTAAACGATTGGAGATGGATGGGTTTATTAAAGAGTATGTCGGAATATTGAATCGCAAAAAGTTGAATTTGGGTTTAATGGTGCATTGCCAAGTAACCCTAGAGAAGCAAAATAGAAGTAATTTCTCAGAATTTGAGCAATCCATTAAAGAGTTTCCTGAAGTAATATCATGTCATTTGGTTTCAGGAAACTTTGATTACTATTTGAATGTAATCAGTGAAGATGTGGAGAGTTACAACCGGTTTTATCAAGAAAAACTAGCTGTTCTGCCATCTGTAGCTCATATTAGTTCGTTATTTGTCATGGATGAAATTAAAACAACGACATCACTTCCCTTGTAAATATTTCGTATCTTTGTCCACCTTTTATGGGGTCGACCGGTTTTGACAGCTTTAGCAGTCTGGTTGTAAGCACGTCGGGAGTTGTAGGCATTTCCTGTTAAAAAAACCTTCGAATTATAGCTGGCAATACACAGTATGCCATGGCTGCCTAATCTGATAGATTAGACAATTTGCCATCGTCCGGCCTCTTCCAAACTCTGCCGAGGAGGATTTCTGGGCGTCGACATGCAGAGTCGATCATTAAGATTTTACTAATTAATGATTAGTACCCAGTAAATAAGTGTTAGGTAAGGTCTGATTTGAACCTATTTAACATCGAAAATGAATCAAATCTAAACGTGTAGAAGGCAATTTTACTCTAGGTTTGGACGAGGGTTCGAATCCCTCCGACTCCACCAATTACAAGATCACCGATTAATTTGCTCGCCCTGTTCATGCAGGGCGAGTTTTTTCGGCAAATGTAAATAATATCAAAAAAGCATTGAATCCTTATTATTCAACCCGTTTCTATAGAATTTCTCCCCAAATTCATATTTATTTTATAAATTGGGGCCTAAATATTACACCATGAAATTCAAATCAACCTCATTATTTCTTTTTGGAATCCTTGTAAGCTTTTGCAGCATCGCACAAGATTATCCAACTGATTATTTAAGCGCATCTTTTCATGCAGATCGACGAGCCGCTGTAAAAAAGCAATTATCGGACAAGGGCGTAGGTATCTTTTTTGCCGGACAAACGCGTCAACGAAGCAATGATACCGATTTTCCATATGCACAAAACAAAAATTTCTATTATTTAACTGGCCTAGATGAGCCAAATGCTGTTTTATTATTATTCAAACAACCTGTAAGCCTCTTAGGTAAAACAGGAACTGAATTTATATTTGTTCAAAACAGAGATCCTTTTAAAGAATTATGGACCGGTAAAATCTTGGGTGTTGATGGATTTAGGGCGAAAAGTAATATGGAAAACATATTCATCAATGAGGAATTTAAAGCAAGTACAATTCCAATGGCTAGTATAGATTCAGTTTTCAGCCTATTTCGCACGGAAGGAATTTTCAATAAATACAAAGCAAAGGAAGATGCACT
>CAMARL010000181.1 GCA_945860325.1 Spirosoma fluviale
AAAAATGGTTTTAAAGGAAAGTTTTTTATTGAGCCTAAGCCATGTGAGCCAACTAAACATCAATACGATTATGATGCGGCTACTGTGATCGGGTTTTTGAGGGAGTTTAATTTGCTTTCGGAATTCGGTTTAAACTTAGAGGTTAATCACGCTACTTTGGCAGGACATACTTTTGCGCATGAATGCCAAGTGGCATCTGACGCAGGAATGCTTGCTTCGATTGACGCAAACCGCGGTGATTATCAAAATGGTTGGGATACCGATCAGTTCCCCATTGATATTTACGAGTGGGCAGAAGCCATGGCAATTATTTTAAAGCAAGGTGGATTAGCGGGTGGAGGAATAAATTTTGATGCGAAAAGAAGAAGAAATTCTACCGATGCGGCTGATTTATTTCATGCACATATAGGTGGAATGGATACGATTGCAAGAGCTTTGATTATTGCGGATAAATTAGCCAAACATGGTGAATTGGATCGCTTAAAGGCAGCTCGTTATGCTAGTTTTGATTCAGGAAAAGGAGCTGACTACGAAGCGGGCAAGCTGAAATTAGAGGACTTATACCAAATTGCTGTAAGCTTAGGCGAACCTGCCATGATCTCTGGCAAGCAAGAATATTTAGAAAATTTATTAGGTCGTTTTGTTTAATAAAAATCAATACAGAGGCATGAAATCATTAAGCTTCATCCTCATTTTTGTCCTATCTATTTGTTTGAAAACGGCAGGATCTTCGGATCCTGTCGTTTTTTCTACCACTAAGCCTTGGGTTTATTGGTGGTGGCCGGGTAGTGCAGTGACAGAAAAGGGGATCACACACAATTTGGAAGCATTTGCCAAAGCAGGTTTTGGCGGTTTACATATAATCCCTATTTATGGGGCAAAAGGTTTTGAATCATCTTTCCAGAATTATTTAGGTGCTGGTTGGCAACAAAAATTTGCCTTTGTTTTAAAAGAAGCGAATCGATTGCATTTGGGCATCGATATGACCTTAGGAACGGGTTGGCCTTTAGGTGGTCCTCAAATCACGAAGACCGAAGCGGCTAAAGCCTATAAAATTGATGAAATTGTGTTAGGGCCGAATCAACCTTGGCAAACTCCAGCAGGTGACATCCAAGCTGTTTCTGTCTATGTGGAGGGTCAATTCACTCAGGAGCTCATCAGTCAAAAAAAGACTCAATTCCAAGCAGGAAGTTCGGGGGCTAAATTGTATATGTTGAGCCAAAATTTAACGAATCAAAAAGTTAAACGCGCTGCGCCAGGAGGCGAAGGTCTAGTGATAGACCATTTTTCTAAGTCGGCATTTGAGCATTACCGAGAAACTTTTGTGCCCTTATTGAAAAAGTCTCATGCTCCATTAAGGGCTTTATATAACGACTCATACGAGGTGTATGGGGCAAATTATACCGCTGGACTTTTTGCGGAATTTATCCGTTTAAATCATTATGATTTAAGAAAACATTTGGATGTTTTGGCTAAGCCAAAAGCAGAAACGGAAACTGAAAATATGATTTGGGCGGATTATCATCGGACAATCTCTCAGTTATTGCTAAGCCAGTTTTCTAATCCATTTGCTGATTGGATTAAAATGATGGGTTTTCAAAGTAGAAATCAAGCGCATGGTTCACCGGGGAATCTCATTGATATCTATGCGGCTGTTGACATTCCTGAAACTGAATTTTTTGGAAGTAAACCGTTTGTAATCCCGGGTTATCGGGTAGATCCCGATTATGACTCGGTTCGTTTTGGTATACCCGATGTACGAAATTTAAAATTGGCCTCTTCTGCGGCTAATTTGATGGGCAAGAAATTGGTTTCTGCGGAGACTGCTACTTGGCTCGGAAATCATTTTAAGGTTTCGTTGGCACAGATAAAACCTGTGGTGGACCAAGTGTTTATTGGGGGTGTTAATCATTTATTTTTCCACGGGGCGACTTATTCTCCCCCAGAAATTGCGTGGCCGGGTTGGTTATTTTATGCGAGTACTAATTTTAATCCCCAAAGTCATTTTTGGGAGGCTTTGCCAGAGCTGAACAATTACATTGATAAATGTCAAACGATGTTGCAGAGAGATCCGACGGATTCTGATGTATTGATGTACTTCCCCATGGAAGACATTTGGCATGAAAGAAATGGAAAGGGTAAAATTCATTTACTCGATTTACATGCCAATAGTCGAGATTGGATGGTCAACACTTCGTTTGGAAAATGGTCTGAACACATGCAAAACAAGGGGTACCAATTGGACTACATCTCGGATGATTTAATGAAGTCTTTGCAAGTCACTTCTAGACGAACATGGAAATCAGTTTCAGGAAATGAGTATAAAATTTTGCTCATTCCCGCGCCTCATTACGTATCCTTAGAAACGATGGAGCTATGGGCGAAATGGGTGAAACAAGGTTTACCTGTTTATTTCTTGGAGCATATGCCATTGAATCCAAATTCTTTTGGGCTCAACGAGGACGAAAAGGCTCGTTGGCAAGTCGCTAAAGAAACGTTATTAATGCGCTGGGTTTCAGACCCCATCAATGTATTGGAGCGTTTTAAAATTAACCGGGAAAGTATCGCGGATCTGAATTTATCATTTTTACGGAAGAGGTCTGCTGAAGGGGCGAAATATTTCATCGCCAACCTATCTAGTAACTTTTCTGAGGGGATGATTAATCTTTCGAAAACAGGATCAGATGTGGAAATCGAAGATCCGTTGACTGGAAAAATTTGGAAGGAGCACTTAAATAAACAAAAGCAATTTTTCATGTCTTTAGCGCCGGGACAAAGTGTGATTGTTCGGTCAGCTAAGGCCGATAAAAGAGCTTTAGCTAAATTGGCTGTTCCCAAGGTATTTGTGCCATTGGAGCCAAACGAAAAAATTATGCTTTCATTTCCGAATCAATTATTTAAAACTAAGCCTTTGGATACCATGGCATTTTGGACGGCTGATTCCTCGACCCATGATTATTGGGGTAAAGCGACGTATGCCTTTGATTTTGACTTGTTGCCTGAACAAATAAAGGCGTGTCAAATATTGCATTTGGATCAGGTTCGTGATTGGGTTCGGATAAAAATTAATGGGCAGGATTTGGGCATCGTTTGGTCATTGCCGTATCAAATGAATATACCCAAAGGAGTTTTGAAGGACAAGAATCATATTGAGCTTGAAGTGATGAACGTTTCGGCTAATCGAATCAGGAAGTTGGATCGAGAGAAGACTCCTTGGAAGAATTTTTATGAAATCAACTTTGTGGATATTCAATACAAACCATTTGACGCCTCGAAGTGGGGGGTTACTGAGAGTGGTTTAAAAGGCGAGCTTTATTTTTCAAATCGATGAGTTTTATTGGCGCCAATAGGGATGCTTTTTATGCCTTAGAAAATCTAGAAAACGCACGTTGGATGCGCAATAAATTTTGTCGACCATCATCCATTCATGCCCCTCTCAAAGCGGGAGGCTTTAAAGCATTTATAAACAATTGTTTATTTCTTCAAAACGGCAAGTTCGTGTGCGGTATCGTAGCAGCTCCTTAAATTAGACCAGTCAAAAGTATCTGCGATACTTTCTACTCGGTTTCTCTGAAGAATACGATCTCGCTGGGATTGCTTAGCAAATTTAAACAATAGGTTTGCCAAATGTTCAGCTGATTCCTGATAGGTCTGAGATTTTCTATTGACCACACTGACACCCCATTGATCATAATCGCGCATAATTTGCATCATATAATCCCCAAATCCCGATAAATCTGAAGTGATCGTAGGCACGCCTCTGGCCATACATTCTAAAGGCGTATAGCCCCAAGGTTCATAATAGCTAGGGAAAACTCCCAGGTGGCAACCGCGAACAAATTGGCCATAATCCAAACCAAATAATGGGTTTGTTGAGACAATAAAATCAGGGTGATAGACAATTTTTACTTTGTCCTCCGGGTTATTGGTTAATCCTGTTCGAGCCAGATTACGAATGATGTCGTCCTCATTTTTTAATAAATGAGTGACCGCTTTCGGTTTTGTTTTTGTTTTCCAGGTTTGAACGGTCCTGCGTAAACGCATCCGCCAATATTCGTCGACAAAGCTATTTAAATCGGGAATTTGTAAGTCTTTGGAAGCTGCGGAGGCTTGAAATAATTTCTCGCCCACGGACTTTTCTATCGCCAAGCAATTTTCTCTTATCTCATTTAAGACAGCCCTGGATTGCAATACTTCAGGGTCTATGCTATGGTATGGCTGTTTGGTAATGAAAAACATGACCACCGTTTTTTTAGAACCGGCATCTTTCAATTTCTGATTTAATATTTTCAGGGCATCCAAGGTCAGGTC
>CAMARL010000182.1 GCA_945860325.1 Spirosoma fluviale
ATGAATAAAAACCAGCTTTAGGTTCAGCATCATTCCATGATTCTAAATAATGAGAATCTGGAGCAATGAACTGACATAAAGATGCGGTTTCATCTGCCCGATCATTCGTTGCTAAACTTAATCCTATTTTAGGTAGAGCCGCTGCAAGCGCTGCTCCCAACGGGTGATTGTAAACTGGATTTGCATTGTAGAAAATCACAGCTGAAATACTTCCTGCAGTAGCTTCCTTAATGAAATTAGCCATCGCCATATCATTTCCTTGACGGTAATGAACAGCTAAGCCGGTGTTGATGGTGGTTCCGTAGGCGCCAACTAAACTATTAGTCGCGGCAATAATCTTTTGTACTTCTGGGTCATTTGATCCAGATACGATAATCGATGCACCTTTTGAAGCAACAAGATCTTTGGCTGCTTTTTCTAAGTGATCTACATTAATGCTGGCACCTGAAAGTATAGCTGCTCCTGATAATTTGGCAACTGCATTATATAAGGAAAGGGCAACTAAACCTTCTTGCGATGGTTTGTAGCTTGAACGATAATCTGCGTTAGCTCCCGTATTAGACAAAATTGACTCAAACTGATAATGACGAGACATGGTCTTTTTGCCATCTTTTGCTGAACCCACTTTACGTGTTATTGCCCATTGAGCTGCAAATTCTGCTGGAGCAATCCATGATCCTAAGAAATCTGCGCCGATGGAAACAATTGTTTTTGCCTGGCTGAAATCGATGTTGGGTAAAACACCACCATGCGCCTGAGTTAATCCATACGCTGGATTCGCATCATAAACAACTTGTTGGGTCGTAGGATATTTTGCGGTAAACTCGGCAATTACTTTTTTTGTTGTAGGCGAAAGAATAGAATTAGATACAATTCTAATTTGTCCTCCTTTAGCAGCAGCTGCAGCTAATTTTGCCGTAAATTCTTTATCTAATTGGGTCCAGTCGGCAGATTTTCCGCCAATTTGAGGGCCTTTTAATTTTTCGTTATCGTAAAGACTTAAAACGGAAGCGTGCGCCCGGCCTGAAAGAACCCCTTTAGAAACAGAAGACAATTTATTTCCCTCGATTTTCACCGGCCTTCCTTCTCTAGTTTTTACTAAAATGGCTGCATATTCTCCCCCATCTATATAAGTAGATGCATACCAATTCGCGATGGTTGGCTCAACATCTTCTGGCTTATTTAAATAGGGGATGGTATTTTTAACGGGTGTTTCGCAGGCTGCTAACGACACGGCAGCTACTCCAAAACCCAACATTTTCAGAAAATCGCGGCGGTGAGTGGCAGATCCATCAACAAGGGATTCTCCCTTTGAATCATTTTCAGTTGGCATATTACCAAACTCATTGTGAATGTTTTTTACAAACGATGGTTCATTGGTTAACTCCTCAATCCCTTTCCAATACCTCTTGTTCGAATTTTCCATATAATCTTTCTTATTCAGACTAAAATTGAATCTATTTTTCTAAATTAATAATGACACTTAGAACATTCTAAGCCACCGATGTTTTGAACTTTTAAAGGCGTTTTGCTATCCTTATTATGTACCTCAACTAATTTGTCATAATAGGCATTACCTTTTGCATTAACGTCTGTTTGGCGGTGACAGTCAATACACCATCCCATGGTTAAGGAAGAACGCTGCTCTACCACTTCCATTTTTTCCACATCTCCGTGACAACTTTTACACTCCAAAGCTCCTACAGTCGTATGTTGGGAGTGATTGAAATATGCTAAATCAGGAAGGTTGTGAACTCGTACCCATTGAATAGGTTCGTTTTTTTCTAATGCAGAATATATTTTTTGAATTTCTGGCGACTCTCTTTTGATCGCATTGTGGCAATTCATACAAATATTGGCCGATGGCACATTGCCTCCTTTTCCCTCATAAACTCCCGTGTGGCAATAGTTGCAATTGATCTGATATTCACCTGCGTGTAATTTGTGTGAAAATTTAATCGGTTGCTCAGGTGCATATCCTTGTTGAATACCCACGCCATAAGCCGCATCAATCGTAGCTTTTCCGCCTAATAATAAGACTAAAACAATCATGCCCGTTTTCACGGCTGAGTTGGCAGCTAAAGATTTTGCGTTTTCTGATAATGCTTGGAAAAATGGTTTTTCTGAATCATTTGTGTCGGTACCTGAAAGTTTACCTAACGTATTAACGATCGACAATAAGGCAATTAGAACCAAAACCATGATGATTAAAAGACCAACTAACAAGAGTTCCATCATGCCACCAGAGCTCGGAGCCGCTGCTGGAGCCGCAACTGCCGCCGGAGCTGCACCTGCTGCCGGAGCCGCTGGAGCTGCATTCGCCGCATCGATGTAAGCAATAATTCCCTTGATCTGCACCTCTGAGAAGTTGGGATACGGGGTCATCGCCGCCTTGTTATATTTGTTATACAAATCATTGGCATATTTGTCGCCAGACGCGATCATAGCCTGTGGATTATGGACCCAAGAAACGATCCATTCGATAGGACGTCGCTCAGAAATACCTTTTAATCCAGGGCCAACTAAAGCCTCATCGGATGTATTATGGCATGCCGCACAATTGTTTTTAAATAATGATTCTCCTTCGGCCGCATCTTGTGAAAAGGATGCACTTGCTGTCGCAAATAATAAGGCTATTGAAAAAAGAAAGGTAACGAGAGTTGATTTTTTACAAAACATAAGCTAGGAATTCTCATTTTAATTCAGTCCACAAAATTACAATCTGAAATTTTAGGAAACAATTAATTGTCCATCCAATTTCAGGATTTTTTAAGGATTGGGCCCTTATTTAGAATTTTTTAAAATAAGCATAAAAGATTATTGAATTATTTTTAGCTTAATTATTAAAATTTCAACACAAACAAAAAAACCTTCACTAGGAAGGTTTTTTGAGGTTTCGAGCGGATTCGAACCGCTGTAGAAGGTTTTGCAGACCTCTGCCTAGCCGCTCGGCCACGAAACCAATTAACTAGGACGCAAAAATAGCACTTTTTTGCTAATGGGCAAATGAATTAATCAAAATTTGGAATTTGTGGATTGAATCTTGGGCCAATTTGCCTACCAAATTTAAGCTAAAGTAAACACAGTAATTTCTGGTGGCATACCTACTCGGCCAGGATATCCTAAATACCCGTATCCCCGATTCACATAAATTTGCTGCTCTCCTTCTTTGTATAGTCCTGCCCATTGTTTATATACGTATTGTGCTGGAGACCATTTATAATTTCCAATCTTTACGCCAAATTGTGAGCCGTGGGTATGTCCAGCAAAAGCAACATCAATGTCCTTGAATTTCTTGGTCACTTCGGCATTCCAATGGGTTGGATCGTGTGAGAGAAGTAATTTAGTAGAGGCTTCTTCCGTACCTGAATAGGCCTTTCCTAAATTGCCATACCAAGGAAACCGACCCACACCAATATTTTGCACTCCGATAATCGCTAATTTTTCACCAGATTCTTCAATGAACCGATGTTCATCCATTAATAAATCATAACCCATTAATTCATGAGCTTTCATTAAATCTTTTAAATTTTGCTTTTTTGCTGTTGGGGAATTCCAGCGAACATAATCGCCATAATCGTGGTTGCCTAAGGTGCTGAAAACTCCCAAGGGAGCCTTTAATTTAGAAAAAATCTCAAAATAATCTTTTACCTCTTTTGCTTCATTATTGACCAAATCTCCTGTAAAAAAGATTACATCAGCTTTCTCTCGCATCATCATTTCGACACCTCCTTTGACAGCCGTTTTATTGAAAAAGCTTCCGGTGTGAATGTCAGAAACTTGGGCAATCCGCATGCCTTTGAAAGCTTTAGGTAGATTTGGGATTTTTAAAGATATTTTTTCAACTCGATAATCATGCGCTCCTGAGATGATTCCAAAAGCGAATGTGGCTGCAGGAACGGCGCCAACGGCCAAAGCTGCTTTGGATAGAAATTCGTTTCTGCTAATAGGTCCAGGGGAATATTCGTCGGGACTAATGCGCGTTTTGACATTTTGATAAGACCATCGAATGATCCGTGTGATGTCCTCAATCAGTAAAAAAAGAATGATGAATAATTTTGTAATCACACTAATCATAACCAAGGCCATGAAGGTTATCCGTATTTCGTTTTTCCAAAAATGCAAGGGCATGAAATTATATGCCCATATCCCTAGAATGATCATGCCGGTAAATCCCCAATATGCATATCGAGTAAATAACTGGATTTGAGCCGACGAATGTTGTGTTGCCGTGCGAAATGCCTGCCAAACGTAATAATCAATCGCAAAAATGAGGAGTGACAAAAAAGGCACAAAATACATTTTATT
>CAMARL010000183.1 GCA_945860325.1 Spirosoma fluviale
AAATACCCCTTCACCTCATCTGATTGAACGCCCTCACCTACTTGAATCTGATAGTTATATAAAAATGGATCCTCTAAAGACCATAGATGTGCATTAGGTATTTTAATTTCAATTTGAGCAGTTTTGGCTCCAGCGGCAATTATTTGTGAGCCTGAAAAACCGGCAGACAGAGTTACTTTGACCGACGTTTTTTGTTTGACCGGTGCGGCTAATTCCACTTGGAATTTTGCCGTCGACTGATCAATATCCGGACTAACTTGGGCATAATCAACATATTGATCACCACGAGATTCTAAATAAATCGTTTGCCAAATACCTCTTGCGTTTCCATATCCTTGTTTGCCATATAGGGTGAACATCCGCCTTTTGTCATCCACCCGAATGTTTAATATTTGTTTTTGACCTGATTTAAGAAATTTTGTCAAATCAAAAGAAAAGGGAGTATAGCCCCCTTCGTGTGAACCTATTTTTTGACCGTCCAAGAAAACATCCGTTTTCCAATCACTTGCTCCAATCACCAAAAATGTCCGCTTGGATTGCCAGTTGGCCGGCACCTCGATCAAGCGCTGGTACCAGGCAATATCTGTTTCATCCTTCACGCCTGATAATTGGGACCCCCAAGGAAAAGGAACTTGAATTTTCAATGGATATTTTTGCTGATTTTTTTCCCAATGTTCTTTGACACCAAGATCTTTGGGGTCAAATTTGAAATCCCATTCGCCATTTAAATTAATCCATTGGCTCCGCTCGAAGTCAGGCCTTGGATGCTCGGGAAGATAAGAGGCTTGTTGGCCATACAAAATACTAGCACTCAATAGCGCCAAAATTAACATTTTGATTTTCATGGTATTTATTAATAGGTATTTGAGGCAAAATTGGGTAAAAAAAATTAAAAAACGGATAATTTTTAATTTAAAAGCTAATTTTACGTCATGACCAATTTAGAAGAATTAAAAAAGAAAATACCAACTCAGATTGCTGTGATTGGTGGAGGAAGTTGGGCTACGGCGTTAGTAAAAATTCTTTCTGAAAATCAGGTAAAAATCAAGTGGTGGATACGTCGAAAAGCGGATGTTGATTTCATCAGAAAATACAACCACAATCCTAGTTATTTAACAGACGTCGCCATAAATCCACGCAAGGTAAAGACTTATAATAAAATGTCTGAGGCATTAAACGGCGTCGAATATATCATTTTAGCTATACCTGCGGCTTTTATTCCGGCCACTTTAAAGGACTTAAACAAGAAGCACTTTGAGGGGAAAAAAGTGGTTTCAGCCATCAAAGGCATGATTCCTGAGGAGAATTTATTGGTCACAGATTGGTTGACAAAAGAATTTAATTTGCCCATCGGGCAAACATGTGTGATTGCCGGACCTTGTCACGCGGAGGAAGTTGCCTTAGAAAAACAATCTTATTTGACCATTGCTTCTCCTAATATTGAGGTGGCAAAATCATTTGCTAATTTACTGAATTGCCGATTTTTACAGGCAAATGCGATTACTGATTTATATGGAGTGGAGTATTGCGCCGTCATTAAAAACATCATCGCGATTGCCTGCGGTATTACGCGAGGCCTCGGGTTTGGGGATAATTTTCAGGCGGTATTAGTCAGTAATGCCATGCAAGAAATTAAGATATTTTTAGATGAAATCTATCCCAAAGAGAATCGAGATTTGAATAATTCAGGGTATTTAGGTGACTTATTGGTTACTGCCTATTCGCAATTCTCTCGAAACAGAACTTTTGGAAACATGATAGGCAAAGGCTATTCGGTAAAATCCGCTCAAATGGAGATGAATATGATTGCCGAGGGTTATTATGCGGTTCGAAGTATTTACTTGATCTCAAAACAGCATCATCTAAAACTGCCGATCATCGATGCAGTCTACCACATTGTCTATGAGAAGACAAATCCTTTAGTCGAGATGAACACGCTAAAAGGATATCTTAAATAAAAGACCGAATGAGTTCCGCCGTTTTTGCGAGAGACTCTTGGCTCAGTTTCAACTTTTCTTGAGAAAAATTAATGTCCAACATCCGATTTAAAGGAACCAGGTGCACGTGTGCGTGAGGTACTTCTAGGCCAATCACTGCTACACCAATGCGCTTACAAGGGATTGCCTTTTTGATGGCTGGAGCAATGCGCTGAGCAAATTTCATTAAGTCGGCTAAAACCTCCGGATCTAAATCAAAAATATAGTCGATTTCTTGTTTGGGGATCACCAAAGTATGGCCTTCTACCAAAGGCATCACGTCTAAGAAGGCTAAAAATTGATCGTCTTCGGCAATCTTGTGACAAGGAATTTCGCCCTGAATGATTTTAGAGAAAATAGAGCTCATTGTTAATCGATACGTCTTAGATTACACTTGGAAACAGGCTTAATAATCAAAGGCACTTTTTCCAATTTTACGGCATCACTATCTAAACCAAACCACTTGTCTTCCGAAGGTGTAAACTGTTTCACAAAGAAATAAGCCTTCATCACCATTCGGTCTAATAGTGGTAATTCATTATCAAAAGATAAGAACTTTTCAAGCACGACAAATCGGAAGTCGCCTATGACATTTTGTTCGTTCAATGATTTATATCGAGAAGTGATGTCTACCTCTCCTCTAGAAACCATTTCCTCTACAACTTTTCGGAAGTATAAATTGATCCGTTGTTCTACTCTAAAACCTAATTTAAAATTAACTTTGATGATGTCATCTTTCTCAATAACGGTTACTTTATAATCCATCGTATATGGCTCATCTAAGGTATCTACATGGACAAACCAATAAATATCGGCCTTTTTGGGACGACGCTGGAAAATGGAATAAATGATTTTTGATTCAATATCAGTGACCCTACCGGCATTGGACATAAAAACTAAATGCGTGGCATATTTAGGAATCGTATCGTCATTACTTAAATCCTTCAAGGGTTCAATGTACTCCGACAAAGGCTCGTATTCGGTCAATTTGTTTTTAATCCGAGAAGCTCTAAACCAAACCCACATCACCAAAATAATCACTCCTGCAATGAAAAGAGAGACATAACCCCCATGGGAAAATTTCTGTAAATTAGCGACCAAGAAAGAGCCTTCTAAGGAGACATAGACAACTAAGAAAAGCAGGATCCACCACATATCTACCTTCTTAATATGAAGGTAATAGGCCATTAAAGAAGTGGTCATTAACATGGTCATCGTAATCGCTAAGCCATAAGCAGCCTCCATGTTGGTGGATTCCTTAAACCATAATACAACTCCTACACAACCCATCCACAATAAAATATTGACGGAAGGTACATATAATTGGCCCTTTTGATCGGATGGATAAACCAAGCGTACTTTAGGCCAAAAATTGAGCCGAATAGCCTCGGAAATCAAGGTAAATGATCCTGAAATTAATGCCTGACTGGCAATTACTGCGGCAGCCGTAGCGACTATAATTCCAGAGAATAAAAATTCACGCGGAAGTAATTCGAAAATAGGTTTACGTCCATCCAAGGTCATTCCTTGGTGTGCTAAAAGCCAAGCACCCTGACCAAAATATTGAAGTAATAAGGTGATTTTGACAAAAATCCAACTTACTCGAATATTTCCACGGCCGCAATGTCCTAAATCTGAATATAGTGCCTCCGCTCCCGTTGTGCATAAAAATACCGCGCCTAAAGCCCAAAATCCAGCACTTCCAGATTGATGTGTCGTTAACAATTCCCAGGCGTACATAGGAGAAATGGCACGCAAAATAGACCAATCATTTTGTATCCAGATGATTCCAAAAAGTCCCAGCATGGAAAACCATAAAAGCATGATCGGCCCAAATAATTTACCTACCACCTTCGTTCCAAAAATTTGGAAAATAAAGAGAATGGTTAAAATAAATATGACTAGTGGCACCGTATCTGTAACATAAGGAGTACCATCTGGATGATGAAGCATGCGTAAACCCTCCACCGCAGAAGCGACTGAGATGGGCGGCGTGATAATACCATCCGCAAGTAATGTCGCCCCGCCAATAATGGCTGGCAAGGTCAACCATTTTGCATGACGCCTGACTAACGCAAAAAGGGCAAAAATTCCGCCCTCACCCTTATTATCTGCACGAAGAATTAATATGACATATTTAAGTGTAGTCTGTAATGTCAAGGTCCAAAAAATACAAGATAAGCCTCCTAAAACCGTCAAGGAATTGATCGGTTCATCATCTATGACCGCTTGCATCACATAAAGAGGAGAAGTACCAATATCTCCATAAATGATCCCCATAGCTACCAAAAGTCC
>CAMARL010000184.1 GCA_945860325.1 Spirosoma fluviale
CATATCACCGTCAATTCATCATCATACAATCCTGGCGCATGAAATTTTGAATAATGCTCAAATACAGGTAAACCAATTCCGTTATCCTCTAAAACTTTATAGCTTACTCCTAACGATCGTAAAGTTTCAACCCTCGCAATTTCATATAAGCGCGCATAATTCCCATAATAGACATAGCCCATTTTATCGGTATCAGCATAACAAACTCTATACGTAATCGCGTGTGAGTACATTTAGTAGATTTTATGATCGTCTAAGGCCTTTTGGAATTTTGCCGCATTTTGTAAATGCTCTGAATACGACACGGCAAAATTATGAAAACCGGAAAAATCTTCTTTCGCACAAAAATACAAGTAATTATGTTTTTCTAGAGTCAAAACCTTATCCATCACTCTTGGATCCGGTATGGAAATAGGTCCCGGTGGTAAACCAATCTTACGATAGGTATTATAGGGTGAATTAATTGATGTAAAACGACCTGTTACCCGCTTAATCGTAAAATTCTTCCAAGCAAACACAATGGTTGGATCCGCTTGTAAAGGCATTTTTACCTGTAAGCGATTCCAATACACACCGGCTATCCTCGATTGTTCTGCCGTTTCTTTACTCTCCCCGAATACGATTGAAGCTAGAATTCCCACCTCACTAGGACTTAAACCCAACGCTTTAGCAGCTTGAATCCGATCCGAGGTCCAATAACGGTCGTAGGACTTTTTCATTTTAGCCAAAAAATCTTCAAAAGAAATAGTCCAAAACACCTCATAGGTATCAGGAATAAATAGACAAGGAATGGTTTCTTTGGAAAAACCAAGCGGTTCCACGATGCTCGAAGAATCTAACAAACGATAAATCATAGCTGAATCGTATGCTAATTGGCGCCCTAATTTTCCGGCTAAATCTTCTTTTAATCGGATGTTGGAGAAAGTAATTTTTAATGCGTCTTGACTTCCATTGCGAAGTTTTCGAATTAATTCCCAGTTGCCCGTCGTTTCATAAATCAAATACCGACCTGATTTCACTCGAGCCGGATAATTAAATACTTTAGCTAAAAAGCGAAAACTTAATTCATCCCGAATTAAATGATGTTTTTCTAGCGTATCCAAAACCGTTTCATAAGTTGCCCCTTTCCGAATCAACAAGGCAAAAGGCTTTTTTTCTATTTGAAAATTAGGCGTTTTAAAAATTTGCCAGGCATAGTATGAAAACATAGCCATTAACAAAGAAAAAACTAATAAAAAAATCTTTAAACGCTTATTAGAAACCATATTATGCAATTTTAAAATCTAAATTAAATCGAACGGACAAAGCTTTTAAATCTTCCACCACTGGGTCAATTAATGGAATACCATTGGCTTTTCGTTCCACTTCCAACGCTCTTTCTGGATCACCTGGGATGATGACTTTTTGACCTTCAACGGCTTCGGCATTTCTAAACCGTTGGATCCAAATGTCCATATCTTTTTTAAACTCAATGGCTGGTCTAAACGCATCTATTCGCATCGCACCTATGAAGTGACCCGTTCCCTTTCCTACTGTTTCTCCCGCATTCATAAATCCTGCCGTCGCAAAAGGTGGAACCCAAGGCCCAAAATTAGCGCCCGACAATACGCCCGATAACAAATCAACAATAGCACCAAGCGCATATCCTTTATGAGAACCATGCTCTCTGTCACCTCCTAATGGTAATAATGCTCCTCCATTTTTAATGGCAAAAGCATCGTTGCTTGGCATTCCATTTGCATCCTGAACCCATCCATCTGGGGTATCAAGGCCTTTTCTTTGAAGTATTTCCAACTTCCCATAGGCCACAGCCGTGGAAGCAAAGTCAGCTAAAAAAGTAGGCTCATGTAAAGCGGGTATGGATACAGCAATGGGATTAGTACCTAATAATCTTTCTCTCGAAAATGTGGGAGTTACTAAAGGTGCAGCATGTGTCATGGCCCAACCGATCATATCTTGGCTTGCGGCTTTCATCGCATGATATCCAGCAATTCCAAAATGGTTTGAATTCTGAACAGCCACCCAACCTGTTCCAGCGACATTAGCTTTACTACAAGCAATATCCATGGCTTTTGGCGCTACGACTAATCCAAGACCTCGGTCACCGTCCACTAAAGCCGTAGAAGGACTTTCATGTAAAATTTTAATGTTAGGTTTGGGATTTAATCGCCCATGATCAAACAAACGAATATAACCGGCTAATCTTGCTACCCCATGAGAATCTATCCCCCTTGAATCAGCAGAAACTAAAACATCAGCAGCTAAATTAGCATCATGCTCATTGCATCCGATCGATTCAAAAACCGAAATTACATATTGCTTTAAAAGGGTATAATTTGCAATCATATTAATTGTCAAAATGCAAAGATAAAAATAAGAATTGGGAAATAATTTGACATCTTTGAATATAAATTCAATTCAATATGCTAACATCGATTTGGTTTTGGATTATTTCAATCTTAGTCCTCGTAGCCATCAGGGATGTGTTTTTTCAAAAAAAACATTCCATCACCCATAATTTTCCGATCGTAGGACATCTAAGGTATTGGTTGGAAAAGATAGGACCCGAAATCAGGCAATACATTGTAGCAAATAATCGAGAGGAATTGCCATTTAACCGCCAAGAAAGATCTTGGATTTATGCATCTTCAAAGAAAGATAATAATCTACAAGGTTTTGGCAGTGATCAGGATTTTAATGCTCCAGGATATATATTCATTAAAAATGCCATGATTGGGTATAATCCTCCTGTAAATCACCCTTATCATAAAAATTCGGGTATATTGCCAGCGGCCAAAATAATGGGAGAATATCATCAAAGAAAAAGGCCATACCGCCCATATTCGATCATAAATATCTCTGGAATGAGTTTTGGAGCATTATCTGCCAAAGCAATTGAATCATTGAATAAAGGCGCCGATTTAGCTGGCTGTTTTCACAATACGGGGGAAGGTTCTCTCTCGCCTTACCACCAAAATGGAGCTGATGTGATCTTGAATATTGGAACTGCCTATTTCGGCGTTCGAAATTTAGATGGAAAATTTTCCATGGAAAAATTGAAAGAGAAGGTTGACCAAAATCCGTTTTTAAGAGCCATTGAACTTAAATTATCACAAGGGGCAAAACCGGGAAAAGGAGGAATGCTTCCCGGTTCCAAAATTAATGATGAAATAGCCGCCATAAGGCAAATTCCAAAAGGAAAAGATGCCATCTCTCCAGCCTTTCATACGGCTTTTTCAAACATACCCGAAATGGTTCAATTCATTGAAAGTATGGCTATTGAAACGGGATTGCCTGTTGGCATAAAATCAGCCATCGGTAAATTAGAACAGTGGGAAGAGCTTGCGGCCTTCATGGTTAAAACGAATTCAGGCCCAGACTTTATTACGATTGACGGTGGAGAAGGGGGAACAGGGGCCGCTCCACATGCCTTTGCTGATCATGTTTCCATGCCTTTTACATTTGCATTTGCCAAAATTTATCAGATTTTTCAAAGGCATGATTTAACAGATAAAATATTTTTCATTGCCTCTGGAAAATTGGGTTTCGCAGAAAAAGCCTTAATGGCTTTCGCCATGGGAGCGGACAGCATTAATATTGCTAGAGAAGCCATGATGTCCATTGGGTGCATTCAAGCTCAAAAATGCCATACAAATCTTTGTCCGTCAGGAGTTGCCACATCCAATAAATGGTTGCAAGCAGGTATTGATCCACAATTAAAAAGTGAGCGGTTTTATAATTACCATAGGTCATTGGTCAAAGAAATAGCAGAAATTTCTCATGCTTGTGGATATGAGCATCCAAGTCAAATGACGATGGAAGATATAGAATTATCCATGGGAGATAATAACAGAACCATGAGTCTTTCCAAAACCATGGGATATCACAAAAATCCGATAAAATATGAAGGTTTGGAGAAAATTATAAAATGCCCCCACCTTGGTGGACAAAATGCGAGGAACCGACTTTAGCTATTGAAGATAATCGGTTATCTTTGTGACATGTTATCTATATCTAATTTAAGTTTCTATTTCGGTAGTCGGGCCCTCTATGATGGAGCCAATTTACACATCAAACCCAAAACAAAAATTGGCCTAATTGGTGCAAATGGAACGGGTAAATCTACTTTACTTCGATTAATATCTGGCGAATATAGTCCAGATGGTGGAAATATATCAAAATCAGGCGAGTGTACGATTGGATTTTTAAATCAGGATCTCCTTTCCTATCAAACGGATGA
>CAMARL010000185.1 GCA_945860325.1 Spirosoma fluviale
CTTGGAAAGGTGAAGGTACTAGCAACTCGATACCTCGCCCAATCGTAACAGACCCAAATTCAAATACACGATTAGCGTCACATTACGTAGAGGACGGCTCTTTTATACGGCTTAAAAACATTCAACTTGGCTACACGTTGCCTGTAAAAACGGTTCAGAGTTTACAACTCTATGTAGCAGTTCAAAATGCATTTGTGATCACCAAATTTAAGGGCATTGACCCTGAAGTCGGCCTTGATGATAACAACAGTGCGATAGCAGGTATTTATCAAGATTTATATCCACAGCCACGCACAGTAACAGTAGGCCTAAAATGTGCTTTTTAAATTAATTATTTCCTAAAATAATATGAACATGAAAAACATCAAATATTTTATTTTTTTAATCGGTATTTTTTCTTGTATTGGTTGCAATGAAGATTTTGTAACCAAACAATTTACCAATGGTGTCGTTGAAGATAATTTTTATAAAACTGTCAAAGACGCTGAGCAGGCTTTAACTGGTGTATATGACCCCATCAGTAGGAAAGGCGTTTATCGAGAATCATTTGTCGTTTTAGGCGAGTGTTCATCTGATAATATTGATGAGCAAACAGGTGATAATGGTGACTATGGATTTCAATGGAAAGCCGTTAGTGATTACCGTTGGTTGCCTGACAATATATTCATTTATTCACGATGGTACGATTGTTATGCGGGTATTTTTAGAGCTAATACATTCATACAAAAGGTACCTGCAATTGTCATGGATGAAAACATAAAAAAGCAGTATTTAGCCGAAGCAACTTTTTTACGCGCCGTTTATTATTGGAATTTGGTTATTACTTTTGGAGATGTGCCTTTAGTGAATAAAGTTTTGTCACAAAGCGAATACCGAAAATTAGCACGCTCGCCCATAGCAGATGTATACAAACAAATAGAAGCGGACTTGAATGCGGCTATACCGAGCTTGCCTGTGGCCAATAGTAATCCTGTGGGTCGGGTAACAAAAGGTGCTGCATTAGGCTTTTGGGTCGTATGTATTTATATCAAAATAAATGGCAACAAGCTGCCGATGCATCAAAACAAGTCGTTGATTTAGGTAGATACAAATTAGTTCCTGATTTTATTTCCTTGTTCAACGGCAAAAATGAAAATAGCGTAGAATCTTTAATGGAGTTTCAAGCGGTTACATTTGCCCCTAGTTATTGGGATCTAGGCACTAAAAACTCGATTGCTTCCATGTGGAGCCCTACTATTGGATGGTCAAATTGGTACACGCCAAGTAAAGAAACGGTTACTATATTTCCTAAAGGAGACCAACGCAGAAAGTCAATTTTAGTGGTTGGCGCAGTACCTGCCGATTCTATCGATGTAGATGGTAAGGGTCCAAAACCCTTCCCTACTCCACCTATGCGACCTACATATTTCAACAATGTCAGCGTTCGTAAATATTTACCTGAAGGTAGGGATATGAATAATGTTAATAATTATGAAGTTAATAATCATATCATTCGATATGCTGAAGTTTTACTCAATCAAGCGGAAGCGTTAAACGAAGTAGGTAAAGGTTCTGAAGCCCTGGTTCCGCTTAATCAAGTTAGAGAAAGAGCAAAAATGCCGGCTATAACGGAAACTAATCAAACAGCATTGCGGACAATTATACGTCAAGAAAGACGCTTAGAGCTTATGTTTGAGGGACATCGTTTCTTTGACCTAGCTCGTTGGGGAATTGCAGAAACCGTATTGAAATCAAAAGGTTTTGTCAAGGGAAGAAATGAATTTTTCCCTGTGCCCCAAGCTGAATTGGGTGTAATGCCAAATCTGACGCAATATCCTAAATAACTCATCAAATTATTGATGGTGATAAAATTTGAATGTCGGCTCTAAAACTTAATTGGTTTGAGCCGACATTTGATTTTAAGGCATTTGTAAAATCGAATTAAACTCATTTTTCTATTTTTTAAATTGGATTTTTAATTCGATTAAGATGTATCAAATTAACCTATTGTGCTCTCATATTTGCAGCTTGAATTAAATTAGAATTTGTTTTATTTAATTTTAGATAATACTAAATTCGATTCAGAAATAAACATTCCTGAAGAAAATAACAATTAATGTGACGACGTAAAACTTATGTCAAAAATGAACTTTCAATTTACTTGGTTAATCATTGTTTTATTTCTTGCCTCATGCGAGCAAAAAAAACATCTATTTATTAAAATTCCAGCATCTGAATCAGGCCTAAATTTCATAAATAAAATTACAGAAAATGAGAAGGAGAATTTTACCGAATTTTCATATGTCTACAATGGTGGAGGCGTGGCTGTGGGCGATATAAATAGCGACGGTTTACCTGACCTTTATTTTTCTGGAAATCAAACAGGCGATAAGTTATTCCTAAATAAAACTGAAAAAAATGGTCAGATAAAGTTTGAGGATATAACTCAATCTGCCCATATTAAACAAGGTGGCTGGAGTACTGGCGTAACGATGGCTGACGTGAATGCTGACGGAAAGCTGGATATATATGTATGTAAATCAGGCGTTCATGGGGCAAAATCCAGAGAAAACCAATTATACATTAATCAAGGGAATAATCAATTTTTAGAACAGGCTAAGTCATATAATCTTGCCGATACAAGTTTTTCGACTCAAGCTGCATTTTTTGATTTTGATCGTGACAACGATCTTGATGTTTTTATTATAACGAGTGAAAACAGTACAAAAAATCCAATGGAATTGAAGGAAATATCGGAATATGACCATATGGTTTCGGGGGATAAACTTTATGAAAATCTTGGAAATAATACCTTTAAAGACATTTCAAAGCAAGCTGGAATTTTTCATCAGGGAATGAGTTTGGGCTTGTCCATTGCTGATTTTAATAACGACGGATGGGAAGATATTTTTGTAGGGAATGATTTTTTAGCCAATGACCTTTTATATCTCAATAATAAAAATGGAACCTTTTCGCAAACAGCCAATCAATCCATGGCCCATCACGGACAATTCACAATGGGTTCAGATGTTGCCGATATCAATAACGATGGTTTGATTGACCTATTAACCGTTGATATGATGCCCTCCGATTATTCGGAACTCAAAAAAATGGCCAATCCATCCAATAATTATTATTTTGAAAAAAGTAAATCCTTAGGTTTCCATCCACAATTTATGAGAAATATGCTTTTTCTTAATCAAGGAACTTATGGAGTAAATAATTCCAATACTAATATTCCTCGATTTTCAGAAATTGGTCAATTTGCAGATATTCACCATACGGATTGGAGCTGGTCACCGCTCATTGCCGATTTCGACAATGATGGAAAAAAAGATATATTCATTAGCAACGGCTACTTGAGAGAAATTACGGATTTAGATTTTATTACGGGGAACATCGCTTTTGCTGAAAAAAATCAAGGCCAAAATGTTAAAAGTTACATGAAGGAAAATGCCAAAAAAATGCCTTCAATGTTGAAAAAAAATGTTTTTTATAAAAATAATGGTGACAATACGTTTGAAAATGTGAGTAATTTTTGGCTTGAAAATGAACCCTCATTATCTAATGGAGCTGCATACGCCGATTTAGATAATGACGGCGACCTTGACATAGTCGTGAACAATATTAATCAGTTGGCTTATATTTATCAAAATCAATCAACGAATAACTATTTGTCTGTAAAAATCAATGGTTTAGACCAAAATTCACTCGCGGTTGGCGCAAGAGTTGAACTTCATAGCAACCACACTACTCAAGTTTTATACCAAAATAGCACAAGAGGTTTTCAATCATCAAGCTCCAATATACTGCATTTTGGATTAGGGCAGGCCAGCAAAATCGACTCTGTCATTGTTAAATTAGGCAGCAAGAAAATTTCTGTAAAGAACCCTAAAATAAATCAAGAGTTGACAATTAACCTTTCTGAGGCTCAGGAGGCATTTGGAATTCCATTTAAAAATGAATTTTTATTCTCAGAACTTTTCTTAAAAAATAATTTCAAACACGACGATATTCCATTTACAGATTTTTCTACTGAACCCTTATTGCCCCACAAATTTTCTCAGGAGGGACCAAAACTGACAAAAGGCGACGTCAACGGGGATGGATTAGAAGACTTTTTTGTGGGCGGGGCCTACAAACAAAGTGGCGTATTTTTTATTCAAAAGCCCAATGGAGAATTTGAGAAAAAACCACTTCTCAATTCTGTAAAAACCAAAGACGAAGAAGACACAGATGTGCAATTATTTGATTTTGAT
>CAMARL010000186.1 GCA_945860325.1 Spirosoma fluviale
GATAACCCAAACTGGTCCGCTGAAACAGTCAAGGCTTTAGAAAAAGAAGTGAAAGCTGGAGCCATGGGATTGAAAATATTTAAAGACTTAGGCTTAGAAGTAAAAGATTCGAAAGGAAATAGGATACGAACCAATGACCCAAGACTAGACCCCATTTGGGCCAAATGTGGTGAACTAAATATTCCCATTTTAATCCATACTGGAGAACCCATTTCATTTTTTGATGTGCACGATAAAACCAATGAACGCTGGCTTGAACTTAAACAGTTTCCAAGCCGAGCAAGACCCTCAACCAAATACCCTTCATGGAAAATAGTGATGGATGAACAATTTGATATCATCAAAAGGCACCCCAATACTAAATTCATTAGCGCCCATTTAGCTTGGCTTGGTAATAATTTACCCGAATTAGGCCGACTAATGAACCTTTACCCCAATATGTACACAGAGATCGGAGCCGTGATTCATGAACTCGGACGCCAACCAAAAAATGCCCGTGCTTTCTTGATCAAATATCAAGACCGAGTGCTTTTTGGAAAAGATATATGGACTACTTCTGAATATTATACCTATTTCAGACTACTGGAAACTGGCGACGAATACTTTCCATACTACCGAAAAAGACATGCGTTCTGGAGAATTTATGGATTAGAACTTCCGGATGATGTACTCAAAAAAGTATACTATAAAAACGCTTTACACCTTTTACCTAAGCTAGATAAAACTCAATTTCCTAAATAAACTTAATTTTTAAGCTGACTGTTCAACTGGTCTAACCAAATTTTTGCACCTCTTTGATTCCAATGTGAGTCAGAGGTAAAGAAATTGGATGCGGCATTTTTTGATAAATCTCTCGTTACATCCATTAATTTTCCCTTAAACTCAGGATGTGATTTAATCCTTTGAATAAGTCGATTATCAGGTTTATTCTCCGTCTTCAGCACCGATACAGGATTGGGAATAATAGAAAAGATGACTTCATTGAATCCCTTTGATTGGTAATATTCCTGTATAGCATTTAATTCGCTTACTTGAGTTTTTAATTTCTCTTCACTAATGTCTGAAAATGAGCTCCCAGGCTTATTAGGGTTAAGTGTTTCAGCTAAATACAAAAAGTTTTGATCCTTTGAAATCGCAACTTCCTTATCAACTCTACCAAAGAAATTTAAATTAAAATCAGCTTTTAATTCCTTCAATGGCTCCAAAAACCCGAAATTAAACCAAGCAAATTCAATGTTGGCCTCAAGAGATTGATGATATAAATTTTCCTTGATGACTCCGTCAATTCCGGCGAAAAAATGCGCTATTTTCTGACGTGTATTTATTTCTGGATTTATAGCCTCCACCCTATCCAATCGGGCCTTCACGGAACTCAAATTAAATAGGCCTGACATATTTCGCTCAACCGATTCAATCAACAAGATATTTTTTTTGTTTTTAGAAGGATTGATTTCTACTGGATTTACGACAGACCAACGAATAAACTGGACTTGATTTATACCCACATAATATCGAGGATCCTCTTTGAAAAAACTGTATAAATAACTATCCCCCAGAATAAAAAGACTAGTCGTATCGCTATTTACTTTTTGATCTATCGCCGGCAGTGAAACAAAATTAGTGTCTTTTATCTTTTTAAATTTACTTAAATACGTCAATCCATACAGATCGCCATACAGGTATTTATCTGCTCCCAAAGCCCCTATTCGACTGTAACGATCACGACTAATCCACTTCATGCCCATATTTGAACTCGTCAAATACAAGGTGAGTGCACAAAAAATAAACCCAATACATGCGAGTAGTTTTTGCATGAATTAAAACTGAAAATAAATAAACTGTTTCATATTAAAGACCCCAAAAAAGTAAATCAAAAACGCCATTCCCGCCATAATGGGCCAAAATAATTGAACCGAATCCACCTTTATTTTGTCCCTTTTAAGATCATACAGATATAAGCCCACAATCAATAAAATAGAAAATAATAATTCATTGGTATTAAAAGCTAATGATATCGGGTCGGAAAATGTGCCTTGAGTTATTTGGCGGAAATAAATCTGAATATCCCCAAATTTTGGAATTCTAAAAAATACCCAGGCAATCGTAACCAGTAGAAATGTGAATAGTCGGTACATCCAAATTCCAGCCACTGACCTTAGCTGATCAGCCGCCAAATGAGGGAAAACTCGATTAAGTGTTAAACCCATTAATTGGAACAATCCATGCAAAGCTCCCCAAATCACAAAGTTCCAACTGGCCCCATGCCAAAAGCCAGATAAAATAAAGACAATCATAATATTGATATACCAGCGGGGAACGGAAACGCGGTTACCGCCTAAAGAAAAATATACATAATCTTTAAACCAGGTGGAGAGGGAAATATGCCAACGGCGCCAAAAATCTGGAATGGATTTGGCCGTATAAGGTGCATTAAAATTATTCATCAATTTGAAACCCATCACCCTGGATGCGCCAATGGCGATATCCGAATACCCTGAAAAGTCGCAATAGATTTGAAATGAATAAAAGATACTAGCCATGATTAAATTCAAGGTACTTTGGTTGGACAGGTTAGCATAGGCTGGATCAACCACCATCGCTAGTCGGTCCGCAATGACTACTTTTTTGAAAAAACCTTGCATCATTTGCAATAAGCCTGATTTCACTCGGGCGGTATCCCAAACATGTTTTTCGTAAAACTGATGAATTAAATTTTGTGGCCTTTCGATGGGACCAGCCACCAACTGTGGATAAAACATCACATAAAGACTGTAAATTCCAAAATTCCGTTCCGCCTTTTGGTTCCCTCGATAAACCTCGATTGTATAACTCATCGCTTGAAACGTATGGAACGACAAGCCGATAGGAAGTAAAAAATTAAAAACTGGAAAATGAACAGGAAGGGAGAAATAATTGGCCAGGAAATTAAAGTTGTCCGAGAAAAAAAAGTAATATTTAAATACAGCCAAAACTCCTAAGTTGGCCAACAAACTACAACCCAAAAATATTTTTTTTGCACCCCCCTGAAACCGCTCCAAATAAATCCCAGCAAAATAATCGATGACAATGGTCAGGCCTAAAATCCCTAAATAAACAGGGACAAAAGCCATATAAAAATAACAAGAAGCTAAAAGCAATAAGGCCCATCTGTACTTGTGCGCCAATAAAAAATAAGCACTGGTCACAATTCCAAAAAACACCAAAAACTGCAATGAATTGAAAACCATGTCTACCTTGTTTTATGCAACGGTCAAACGGACATTTAAATTTATATCATCTATGCTGACTACAGAATAATTATCATCAATTTCCTTCACCCAATCGATCGAAAGAGCTTGAACTTCTTGGGATATATATCCTTTAAATTCTATCAAACTTTCTTTCCATTCGCCCGAATTCTCTAGAATCAAAATATGAATTTTATCAATCACATCAAAACCTAGGTCTTTCCTTAAATTTTGGACGCGATTGACAAACTCGCGAGCCATTCCCTCCCGAATCAATTCAGGGCTTAATGTATTGTCTAATGCAATGGTTAATCCCCCTTCACTGGCAGTCAAATAACCCGGCATATCTTCCGTCATCACTTCAATATCAGCCATTCCTATCTCAAATCCGTGTAGATTAACCGTACCATTCGATTCCACCATAGATAAATCCTCTGTTGACATACCCGTGATTAGATCAGCCACCGCTTTCATGTCCTTTCCAAACTTAGGTCCCAAAGCTTTGAAATTCGGCTTAACCCGCTTACTCAAAACACCAGAGGCATCATTTAAATAATTCACTTGTTTTACATTAACTTCAGATTTAATTAAATCCTCAACACGTCTAATTTGCTCACGTACATTTTCTTGTAACACCGGCACTAAAACTTGGGCTAGCGGTTGGCGCACCTTTAATTTATGCACCTTACGAATCGAGTGTACCAAAGAACAAATTCGCTGAGCCAATTCCATCGAAGCCTCCAGATTTTCGTTTTTCCAAGCCGAATTAACCTTGACAAAATCAGTTAAATGTACTGATTCCTTTTGAGTCAAATTTTTATACAACCATTCTCCATAAAAAGGCGCGATCGGAGACATCAATTGGGCCACCGTTTCCAAACAAGTAAACAAGGTCTGATAAGCCGCTTTTTTATCTGCACTTAAGCCTAATTCCTTAGCCTCAGGATTCCAAAAACGACGTCTTGATAAACGAACATACCAATTTGACAAATGATCGCA
>CAMARL010000187.1 GCA_945860325.1 Spirosoma fluviale
TTATTACCTGTTACTTATTACCTAATAGATCTGGTTTCTAGTCAAATCATCCAACGTCTCTTTCTTCCGAATGACAATGGCCTTGCCCTGATCAATAAGAACTTCGGCAGGTAAATACCTTGAATTATAGTGAGATGCCATGGTAAACCCATAAGCACCGGCATTTGCTAAAGCAATAATGTCACCCTCCTTTACCTCATTCAAATTTCTCTCATCTTGCTTGCCATTAAAATCAAATGAGAAGGTATCCGTTTCACAAATATTTCCAACCACCCGGTAAGCTTTTTGAGTTCCAGAGTTTGCATTGGAAGCATTAAAAATATAATGATAAGAACCATACATCATGGGTCTAATCAAATGATTAAGACCGGTATTAATTCCTAAAAAAGTCTTGATCGGATCATTTTTAACCACCGTCGCCTGCGCTAAAAAAGTTCCAGCCTCACTCACCAAAAACTTGCCTGGTTCAACCCAAAGTCTTAATTCTCGTCCATATTGACGGCTAAATTCAAGAAAAGATTGGCTCATTAATTGGCCCACCTCGTTCATGTCAACCCCCGGGTCTTCGGGTGAATAGGGAACTTTAAAACCACCCCCTAAATCAATAATTTCTAAATCTTTAAAGTCAAACGCAAATTCAAAAAGTGCGGATGCGGCTTCTTGAAATGTTTTACCATCTTTGATATCCGAGCCAGTATGTTGGTGCAAACCAATGACATGAATTTTATATTGATTGACAATCGTTAAAATCTCTTCTTTTTGATGAATAGAAATACCAAATTTAGATTCAGGATGAGCGGTCATGATTTTTTCATTTCCACCACCAAAAACATGAGGCTTAATGCGAATTAAACAGGGCTTAGTTGAGCCATATTTTTGACCAAACTTTTCAAGTACTGAAAGGTTGTCCAAGTTTACGATGGCGCCTTTGTCAACGGCAAATTCAATCTCCGAAAAATCAACTCCACTTGGAGTAAAAGTTATTTGATTGCCAGCATAACCAGCCAGGATACCTAATTCTAATTCTTGAGGAGAAACAACATCTAAATCCACTCCATTTTGCAGCATGATGCGCAAAATAGATATATTAGTATTCGCTTTACACGCATATTTAATGGATAAAGGAAAACCATTCAATGACCCACGAAGAACTGAAATTTTTTCCCTAATTTTGTCTGCATCGTAGACATACAGGGGCGTTCCAAATTGTTGGGCCAAGTCCGTTAACTGAATACCTTGAATGGAATAATATGCCATTGAAATTAAATTTAGCGACAAATATAGCCCTAAAATGATCATCAAATGAAATACTTATACACATTTCTTTATTTCATGGTTTGCTCAAGCGTTTTTAGTCAAATTAAAAGCGGTCCCATGCTAGGGTATTCCGAAATGAAGGAGACCTTAATTTGGATTCAAACTGAAAAGTCATCCAAGGTTGAAATAAAATATTGGCAAAAAGACAACAAATCGAATAGTCCAATTAAATCAACCGATCCTGTTCAAACTCAAAAGCAAGATAATTTTATTACCAAAATCATTACTGACCAAGTGGAAATGGGTAAAAAATATTCCTATGAGGTCTGGATAGATGGTAAAAAAATGAATTTTGATTATCCACTTGAATTTCAAACTCAAGCATTATGGCAATATCGAACCGATCCACCTAATTTTACTTTTGCCTTTGGATCCTGCAATTACATTAATGATGAAAATTATGATCGGCCCGGTAGACCTTATGGCGGTGCAGACGAAATTTACCAATCGATCTATCTACAAAAGCCAGATTTCATGATTTGGGGAGGGGATAATTTTTATTACCGAGAACCCGATTGGAATACAAAAACAGGAATGATCCATCGAAATGACCATACTCGAGGACAAAAATCAGTCCAAGCGCTCTTAGCTAATACACATCATTATGCTATTTGGGATGATCATGATTATGGCCCCAATGATGCGGATCGCTCATTTGTGTTAAAAAATACAGCCTTGGAATTGTTTAAGCTTTATTGGGGTAATTTAAATTATGTATTCCCACAAGAAGCGATCACAGGCCAGTTTCAGTGGTCAGATACCGAGTTTTTCTTAATGGATGACCGTTGGTTTAAGGCGCCGAACGATTTAAAAGATCCCGCAAAAGATTACTTTGGTCAAAAGCAATTAAATTGGCTTTTGGATGCATTAACAACTAGCAGGGCTAGTTTCAAAATCGTTGTAAACGGAGGACAAATTATAAATCCGGCTAAAATTTTTGAAAATATGTCTAATTATGAACAGGAAAGGAATCAATTATTAAAAGAAATACAAAATAGAAATATTCCTGGAGTTGTATTTCTTTCAGGAGATCGGCATACCTCTAGTTTTTGGAAACTCGAACGCCCTGGCACATATCCCTTATATGATTTAACCGTTTCGCCATTAACTGCCGGTACAGCCACGCCACATAAATTGGATTTAAACGAACAATTAGTTCCAGGAACAATGACTCAAGAGCGAGCATTTGCCACAGTCAGTGTATCAGGCCCATTAAAAGATCGCGCATTAACTATTACTTTACGTAACGTAAAGGGAGATGTTTTATGGAAACAAGAATTAAAATCAAATTTATTAAAATAAGATGGAAGTAGTTTTAAAGAGAATAGATGATGATTTTCATTTCGAAGGAATAGGTAACTCTTCTGTTCCAGTCCATATAGACGCCGCAGAGGGAATAGGTGGACATAATGCAGGTGCAAGACCCATGGAGTTACTGCTCATGGGTTTAGGTGGATGTATGGCTATCGATGTGATTTTAATTCTAAAAAAGCAACGCCAAGCGATCGACGATTTTCAAATTAGAATTTCAGGAAATAGGGAAAAAATAGAAGGGACTGAGAAAACACCTTTTCATGAAATCAATATTCAATTTGAACTAAAAGGCACAATCGATGGAAATAAAGCGATAAAAGCAATCCAATTATCGATGGAGAAATATTGCTCGGCTACGGCCCAACTTGAACCTAGCGCTACCATAACCCATACCTTAGTTTTAAACTCAAATCAATTTATAGCCTAACATGCAAGCTTATTTAGATCTACTTACTCATATAAAAGAAAAAGGCACGTATAAATCGGATCGTACAGGCACAGGTACAACCAGTGTTTTTGGATATCAAATGCGTTTTAATTTAGCCGATGGATTTCCATTGGTCACCACAAAAAAAACTCACTTAAAATCCATTATTTATGAATTGCTTTGGTTCTTAAAAGGGGAAACAAATACGGCCTATTTAAAAGAAAACAATGTCAGTATTTGGGATGAATGGGCGAGTCCAACGGGAGATTTAGGCCCTGTATATGGCAAGCAGTGGCGTTCGTGGGAAGGTGCTGACGGCCAAGTGATTGACCAAATAAAAGATGTCATTCATACCTTAAAAACAAATCCTGATTCCAGGCGAATTATCGTAAGTGCTTGGAATGTCGCTGATTTACCTAAAATGGCCCTAATGCCATGTCATGCATTTTTCCAATTTTATGTGGCTGATGGTAAATTGTCATGCCAACTGTACCAAAGGTCGGCCGATGTATTTTTAGGTGTGCCCTTCAATATTGCCAGTTATGCACTTTTGACAATGATGGTAGCCCAAGTTTGCGATTTGGCTTTAGGCGACTTTGTATGGACCAGTGGTGATACGCACTTATACAGCAATCACATGGAACAAGTTGACCTGCAATTGACCCGTAGCCCTCGCCCATTACCCACCATGCGAATCAATCCTGAAAGGAAAGACCTACTCGATTTTGTTTATGAAGATTTTACGTTAGAAAATTACGACCCATACCCAGGCATTAAAGCACCGGTAGCTATTTAGTCAATCATCATTTCGATGATATCTGAAGCAGAATATCCTTTGGATTCTGCCTTATAAGATAAAATTATTCGGTGTTGCAAAACAGCAATGGCAACTGCTCGAACATCTTCCACATTAGGGGAATATCGACCATGCATTAATGACCTACATTTTGCGGCCAAAATTAAATTCTGAGATGCACGCGGGCCAGCGCCCCAAGTGATGAATTCCTTCGTCGCCTCAGTAGCTAAATCATTAGCTGGTCTCGTTTTATGTACCATGGTAACAGCAGCCTCAACCACATGATCTGAAACGGGTATACGCCTAATCAAATCTTGATAGGCTAATAAAGAACTAAGCGTCAATAAGG
>CAMARL010000188.1 GCA_945860325.1 Spirosoma fluviale
ACAAAAACAATGCCTCTTTTGGAATCTACCGCCATCCCCATCCAGTTGTTAGCCCCGCCAACATTCTGGTAATTATTCTTTTCCCAAGTTTTATATCCGTATTCACCGGGTTTTGGAATCGTATGAAAAGTCCAAATTAATCGCCCACTCGTTGCATCAAAAGCGCGAATATCTCCAAGCAATGCGGGGGCAGATTCGGACACTCTAGTGCCCACAATCAATGTATTTTTGTAAATGGAAATTGGCGTATTGAGTACCGTATAATCATCTGAACCAGGACGCTTTATTCCTTCAAGCAAATTTATTTTACCATTTTGACCAAAATTTTCAACGGGCTTTCCCGTCTTAGCATCCAATGCAAAGAGGTAAGAGCCATAGCCAAAAAATATTTTTGAACGGTGTCCGGGAGATGAATAAAAGGCCACGCCCCGACTATTCATATTGGGAGTTTTTTCTTGAATAGCTGTTTTCCAAATTTCTCGACCACTTTTAGCATCTAGAGCAAATGCCTGCGATCCTGCCGAAACGCCATACATGACCCCTTGAATGATGATAGGATTACATTGAATTTGGGTGGTTTGGTTGACGGTGTCAGCGCCCCCGGAAGAATAGGACCAGGCAAGCTTTAAATTTTTGACATTACTTACATTTATTTGAGTCAGTGGCGAAAAGTGATTCCTGTTATCACCGCCATTATATCCGCCCCAATCCGTAAATTCAGGTGCGGTAAAAAAACCGAAAATGCCAATGAAAAATAGCCCAGCAATTAGTCTCATGGGGGAAGATAAAAAATATTTTTTAAATCAGTTTCATGATCTAGAAAATCAGCTTAAAATAGTAATATGCGGAAATGGGGCTTTAGCTTTGCTAAATTTAAAAATTTAGTAAAGCTGGGGACTGGGAATCCGTTTATTTTTAAAATTTCTTTTAGGAAAATTGTCATTTACTCGAGAATTTTTGGCATTTTTATGGGCTTTATTTTTAAAAATGAAAAGACGCGAATTAATAAAATCGATTGGTTTAGCTGCAGCGGCAACTTCAATCTTACCCGATTGGTTGCAGGGCTGGTCGGTTCAAAAACTAACGCCATCTTTAATATTTAGTGAAGATCAAAAAGATAAGCTATCTCTAATTGCCGGAACCTTTATTCCTGAAGGTGCTGAAAAGGGCGCAAATGGCGTTGGAGTAGGGAAATTTTTAGATGTATTATTCGCTGATTGTTTCACGGCGGCCGATCAAAATAAAATTAAGGAATTTTTATTGGAGATTGACACATTGGCTAAGCTGCAATTTCAGCAAAATTTTGGCCAATCGACCCAACCACAACGGGAGAAAGTCCTTCAAAATTTGGAGACAAATCCTACTCATAAGTGGGCGGCGGATACATTAAGAAATGAGACGATTCGTGGTTATACCACTTCTGAATATGTTATGGTTAATTATTATCACTATGTAATGGCGCCCGGATTTTACCATGGGTGCGTCACGGTTTAGTTATGGCAAATTTCAATATAGATAGTCAAAAGAAATTTACGTACGACGCGATTGTCATTGGCTCTGGAGCGAGTGGCGGTTGGGCCGCGAAGGAACTTTGTGACAGAGGCTTAAAGACATTGGTTTTGGAGCGCGGTCGCCAAGTAAAACATGTGGAGGATTATCCGACGGCGTCGAAGGCTCCCTGGGAATTTGAGCATCGAGGAACAGTTCCTTTGGCGGATCGAGAGGGATTTTCGAATCCTAATTTTTTAAGAGAAGAGACAAAACATTGGGCATTACCAGATGACGAGCAACCGGTAGTATACGAAAAACCGTTTCGTTGGACGCGCGGATATCATGTAGGAGGCAAGTCACTTTTATGGGCTAGACAAACTCAGCGATGGTCCGATTTTGATTTTGAAGGGCCAGCGAGAGATGGTTTTGCAACGGATTGGCCCATCCGATATAAAGATATTGCTCCTTGGTATGACCATGTAGAAAAGTTTGCGGGGATCGCTGGATTTAATGACAATTTACCTGAATTGCCTAATAGCATAGTCCAACCGGGTTTCGAGTTGAACTGTTTGGAAACGCATTTTAAAGAAGTCTTAAAGAAGGAATATGGAAATCGTTGGGTGGTTGGTGGCCGTTGCGCCCATTTAACGGATCCCCAAGAAATTCATTTCCAACAAGGTCGAGGACGCTGCATGAGTCAAAAAATGTGTAACCGCGGATGTAATTTTGGTGCATATTTTAGTAGCAATGCTTCCACGTTGCCATGGGCAGCCAAAACCGGAAACTTGACCCTTCGCCCTAATTCCGTGGTGCATTCTATCATTTACGATAACAAATCGAATAAGGCCGTTGGCGTCCAAATCATCGATTCTATTTCAAAAGAAATGGTTCCTTATTACGCAAAGGTGATTTTTGTCAATGGATCCACGATTAATAGCAATGCCATTTTATTAAATTCAATCTCTTCTAGGTTTCCTAAGGGGCTTGGAAATGACTCAGGCATACTCGGGCATTTTATTGCTTGGCATAATTACCGAGGAAGTGCGAATGCTTCGTTCGATGGATTTAAGGATAAGAAAACGGAAGGGGGAAATCCGAGTAACGCCTATATCCCTAGGTTTAGAAATTTACACAAACAAGAAACGGATTTTTTAAGAGGTTATGCGACGGGAATTGGTGGAGGCCGGGGCGAGTATTCTTCTCGAGAAGGAATGGGAGATGAATTAAGGAAAAACTTATTGGTCCGTAAAATGGGACCCTGGAATATATCGGCTTGGATGATGGGAGAAACGGTTCCGACCGAAGAAAATCACATTCGTCTGCATCAGGACTTAAAAGATAAATACGGAATTCCTCAAATCATATTTTCTTGTGATTGGACTGAAAACGATGTGAAAATGGTCCAAGATTTTAGAGATCAAATGCAGGAAATGTTTGAAAAAGCGGGGTATAAAAATATACGAACGGCGGATTCAAAATCTGCGCCAGGTGCTGATATTCACGAGATGGGCGGAGTTCGAATGGGAAAAGACCCTAAAAATTCTATCCTAAATGAATGGCATCAGGTACATGCTTGTAAAAATGTTTTTGTTACGGATGGCGCTTCCATGACATCTACGAGTACACAAAATCCTACCTTAACTTTCATGGCCTTTGCGGCAAGAGCTGCGAACCATGCCGTAGACGAATTAAATAAAAAGAACCTATAAACGAAAAAAATGAAAAAGAACACCATTATTTTGGCCCTTTTGGGAATCATGATGAGCTTAGGCACGCTGCAAGCTCAGAAACTTTACACCTACGCGATAGGTGTTCAAACCTATACGTTTAGAAAGCATTTCCCTGTGAAAGGCGCTGAAAAAACACTTGATTTAATTAAAGAATTAGGCTTTACCGAAATAGAAGGCGGGGGTGTAAAAGGAATGACTTTGGAAGAGTATAAGAAATTATGTGATGCTAGGGGCATTAGTATCCCATCGACGGGAGCCGATTTTAATGAATTAGCCAAAGACCCTATGGCGGTCGTACAAAGAGCCAAAATTTTAGGCTCTAAATTTGTTATGTGTGCTTGGATTCCGCACAAAAAAGGGGAATTCTCAATGGCAGATGCACAAAAGGCTATCGAGGTATTTAATAATTCAGGAAAGGTTTTAAAGGAAAATGGAATAACCTTGTGCTATCACGACCATGGATTTGAATTCCAACCTTTTGAAGATGGGACTTTGTTAGATTACATGATTAAAAATACGAATCCACAATTTGTTTCTTTTGAAATGGATGTGTTGTGGACGATGCATGGCGGTGGAGCGGATATGCCAGTTAAGTTGCTGAAGAAATATCCAGGAAGATTTAAGTTGATGCACGTAAAAGATCTTCGCAAGGGGGTCAAAGGCGATTTGACAGGAGGTACTCCTGCGGAAAATGATGTGGCCGTGGGCGCTGGTCAGGGCAACTGGAAGCAGATCATTAAATTAGCTAAAAAAGGAGGAGTTGAGCACTGTTTTATTGAAGATGAAAGTGATAAGGAATTAGAAAATATACCTTTAAGCATTGCATTTTTAAAGAGTTT
>CAMARL010000189.1 GCA_945860325.1 Spirosoma fluviale
ACAATTAATAATTCTTCCTTAATGAATTTCAAAAAGCTCCAAATTCGTTCGCCGCAACTACGCATCACAAAGCCTAGGACAACAAAAACAAATATTCCCATGGTCACGTAAACTGAAATCATCAATTTAGCGAGGGGCAATAAAGAATGAATACCAAACTTTCCAATCGTAAAAGCCATCCCACCCAAAGCACCCAATGGAGCTAAATACATAATAAAATGCAAACCCTTGAAAACCCAATCCGAGGCTTGATGCATGCCTGAAATCATTTTTGCCTTTCGGGTAATAAAAGTTAAGAGGACACCAAAAATCAGAGAGAAAATCAATACTTGGATCGTGAAATTTTCTTTTAAAAACATGAGCCAACTAAAATCCGCGGCTTTTTGGGTATACTTAGAAATATCTCCACCGGCGACATCGTCCCGGATAACCCCAATTCCTGGTTGGAGAAATTTAGAAACTGCCAAGCCTATCACCAAAGCCAAAGTCGTAATTACTTCGAAATACAATAAGGCCTTCCCACCCACGCGACCTACTTTTTTCAAATTCCCCATATTAACAATTCCCAAACTGATGGTCAAGAAAATGATGGGATGGATAAACAGTTTGACTAAACTGATAAATATTCCACTAAACATCTCACTTAAAGAAGGCCCAAAACTAATTTCAGTTCCAAGCAGTGAAAAATTAATTTTCTTTTCAAATACAGGGTATAGTGCAATGTCAGGTCGAAAATGACCCACAATAACACCAATAACGATGGAAAGGAGGACCCAGAAAGTAAGGTTAGAGGTAATATTTTTCTTTTTCATACGTTAGAAACAGGTTTAAGCAAAAGTAATAATTATTGATTATAAAACATCGTTTGGGATTCTGCTGAGTTTTGCCGAATTTTGCAAGCTATTTATTTACCTCAACTTCAAAATTTATGTCAGAAAAAATCAAGTGTTTAATTATAGGTTCGGGTCCTGCAGGTTATACAGCTGCTATTTACGCTTCTCGTGCAGGTTTGCATCCTGTGATGTACATGGGGGGCCAACCAGGAGGACAGTTGACCACAACCACTGAAGTAGATAATTTTCCGGGATATCCAACGGGCGTGGATGGTCCCACCATGATGATTGATTTAGAAAATCAAGCCAAGCGATTTGGAACGGATGTTCGTCACGGATTAGCGGAAAAAGTGGATTTCACCTCTCAGCCTAAAAAAGTTTGGATTGACAACGGGGATGAAATTGAAGCGGAATCCATCATTATAGCCACTGGAGCTTCAGCTAAGTGGCTTGGTTTAGAAGGAGAAACTACCTACAATGGCTTGGGCGTTTCTGCTTGTGCTGTTTGTGATGGATTCTTTTATAAAAATCAAATCGTGGCCGTTGTGGGAGCGGGCGATACAGCCGCAGAAGAAGCCAGTTATTTGGCTAATTTATGTACCAAAGTTCACATGATTGTCCGCAGAGATGAAATGAGAGCTTCTGTAATCATGCAAGATCGTGTTAAAAATAATCCTAAAATTGAAATTCATTGGAATTCAGAGACCGAAGAAATATTAGGGGATTCAACAGGCGTGACAGGTATTCGTTTAAAAAATAGAGTGAGTGGAGCTACCGAAGAAATTGCCTTGACAGGATTTTTTGTCGCGATTGGCCACCAACCAAACACCGCCATTTTTAAGGGTGTTTTAGCCATGGATGATCAAGAATATTTAATCACAGAAAAAGGAAGTACAAGGACTAATTTGGCGGGCGTATTTGCTTGCGGAGATGTGCAAGATTCCACGTACCGACAAGCGGTAACCGCTGCTGGAACAGGATGTATGGCTGCATTAGACGCGGAAAGGTGGTTGGCAGCTAATCATATACATTAATCATTTTGATGAATTTAAAAACGATCGTTTTAGGTGTGATCTTTTTAATTCCTTGCTTTTTCTCAAAAGCACAGGAAAAGAAATTGTTTAAAAAGAATACTAAAATTGAAAATAAAAGTCAGGCCCAACTGTATCAAGAACAAACTAAAAAGAGTGATTTAGACGAATTACCTCCTTTACTGTTTAGAACTGAATCGGAGTCCGGGTCTACCGCATTAGGAGGTTCAGAGATGCAAGAGCGAAAATATGAGCCTTTAAAAATCATCAACAAGACCATCAGTAATTTTGATACGACATCGATCGACGAAGGAGAAGCCTTGGTGGTGGAAATTGAAGAAGAAAATGCACCGGAAGGCAGTGAAGATTTTGTTTCCGTCGCATCGTATTATTCGATTTGGGATACACAAAGTATCGATCCATATGATATCAATGCAAAGGATTTTGATGAACCCATTGATTTGGAATTATATAATTTGGCCACAGGCAAGAATTGGTCTGCTCCATTAGCTTCTGTCAAGCAAACAAGTCCTTTTGGTCCTCGCTGGGGTCGATTACACGCAGGAGTCGATCTAGATTTAGAAACAGGTTACCCGGTTTATTCAGCTTTTGATGGGATTGTGAGAATGGCTAGTGTCGACTGGGGAGGATATGGGAAGTTTATGGTGGTCAGACACTATAATGGATTGGAAACTCTTTATGGGCACCTTTCCAAGCAATCTTTAGAAGCTGGAACTTTTGTGAAAGCTGGGGATGAAATTGGCTTAGGTGGAAATACAGGTAGAAGTACGGGCTCTCATTTACACTTTGAAACGCGTTTTGAAGGAAACCCATTGAATCCAAATCAGGTATTTAATTTTGGTACTGGTGAGCCTTTGTCTGATCATTTACTGATTACAGCACAAACATTTAATACCCGAGCATTATCGCTTAAAAATGAATACGGAAGTGCCGGGGAAAAAATTAGAACAAGACGTAAAGCTTGGACTAGAGTGCGCAATGGAGATTCATTGTATTCGATTGCACAAAGGGCTGGAATGTCAGTTTCTAAATTAGCCCGATTGAATGGTTTGCGATTGTCGTCAACCATTCGAGCCGGTAGACGTTTAAGAATTCATTGATATGGATATAAAACTCGATATTTTGGTGATGGCCGCGCATCCAGATGATGCGGAATTAAGTTGCTCAGGAACCATTCTTTCCTACATTGCTCAAGGAAAAAAAGTAGGTATTGTCGATTTTACGAGAGGCGAAATGGGCACAAGAGGGACTCCTGAGATCCGTTTAGATGAATCGAATGAAGCAAGTAAAATATTAGGATTGCATGCGAGAGAAAATTTAGGATTAGCGGACGGTTTTTTCCAAAATGACCAAGCAAGTCAATTAATCTTAATGGAAGTAATTAGACGTTACAGACCCGAGATTGTATTAGCCAATGCACTCGAAGATAGGCATCCTGACCACGGAAAAGGGGCTAAATTAGCCATCGACGCATGTTTTTTATCAGGACTTCGAATGATCAATACGATTGATACCCAGTCGAAATTAGATCAAACTGCTTGGCGTCCCAAACATCTATATCATTACATTCAAGACCGATATTTAGCACCTGATTTTGTAATCGACATCACCGAACATTGGGAAACAAAAGAGCAATCGATCCGTGCTTTTAAAAGCCAATTTTTTGATCCTACATCCACAGAACCCAATTCTTATATCTCAAATCCTGATTTCTTGTCCTTTATTCAGGCGAGAGCCCAAGAGATGGGCCATAAAATAGGGGTGAAATATGGTGAAGGCTTTCAAAGTCAAAAGACGATGCAGCTAACGAATTTATTTACTTAAAATTAAGGCGCTAAGCGGCCTATTTTCCAACTATTATCCCCATCCAATTCATAAATCACTCGATCATGTAATCGTGAGGTACGTCCTTGCCAAAATTCAAAATAAGAGGGAATTAATTCAAAACCTCCCCAATGCGGTGGCTTGGGTATTTCTTGACCTTCATACTTGGCCTCCAATTCCTTAAATGCCAATTCTAAAATATCACGTGATTCGATACGAGAACTTTGTTCGGAAACCCAGGCGCCCAATTGGGAGGCACGAGGTCTATTTTTAAAATATATTTCAGCCGTGGCTGAATCTACCTTTTGCGTTATCCCTTCAATTCGAATTTGGCGTTCTAATTC
>CAMARL010000190.1 GCA_945860325.1 Spirosoma fluviale
ACACCATAAGGCGTGGGGTAATCAGGCTTTAATGCATGCAAGGGAGCTGTGGCATCTGAGGCAGTGGTAATATTTTTTTGCGCCTGAACCCAAAAACTAAAAAAAAGAAAAACAAAAATCATTTTTTTCATACCCACATTTCATTTACGGACTACCTCTGTAGAACATTATTTTCAAATCATTTTTGGTCACTTTTCCCATGGCATTTCGAGGTAATTCCTCCACAAAATGATACAGTCTAGGAACCTTATACCCTGGTAAACGCGCACGCAACCAAGTATTTATTTCTTCTTTTGTAATTGCATTTTTTAAGACTAAAACGGCGGCAACCACTTCGCCCCACTCGTCATCAGGCAAACCTACAACCCCGCAATCTTCGATATCCGGATGGACGCGTAATACCTCTTCAATCTCTAAAGCTGAAAGTTTATACCCGCCTGACTTGATAATGTCAACTGAACTACGTCCTAAAATTTTATAATATCCGCCATCTAAGTGGGCCACATCTCCCGTTTTAAACCAACCGTCTTCCGTGAACGTTTCTTGGGTCGCCGAGGGTTTGTTCCAATACGATTGGAAAACATTAGGCCCCTTGATTTGTATTTCTCCAGGTTCTAATTCTTCTTTAATTTCTTCATTATCCCCCATCAAACGCACAGAAACTCCGGGCAATGGAAGACCGACATGCCCGGGCCTTCTTTCCCCATGAAATGGATTGCTGATGGCCATGGCAATTTCTGTCATTCCATACCGCTCTAATAGCCAATGTCCACTGATGATATGCCATTTTTCCATGACAGAAACCGGCAAAGCAGCAGATCCAGATACCATTAATCGGAATTTAAGCAAAGTGTCAAATATGACATGTTGGTCTGCTGTCGACAAAGTATCCCAATGCGATATGAGTTTAAAATATATAGTTGGAACCGCCATAAAAACAGTCAATTCGCCGGATAGCAATCGACTAAAAACATCGACCGCATTAAACTTGGGCATAAATTCACACGTGGCACCTACCGACAAACTACAACCGATCACATTAATAATCCCATGAATATGATGCAGAGGCAAAATACAAAGGGTTCGATCCGTCGCTTTCCATTCCCAAGCTTGCACCAGGCAACTCATTTGAAAATCAATGTTTCCATGTGTGGTCACCACGCCTTTAGGCAGCGAAGTGGTACCCGAGGTATACAATATCATGGCGGGTCGGTCGGAAGAAACCTCAGGTAAACTCATATCCTGTGGGGTAACTTCATCATGAACCAAATGGTGTTTCAATTGGCTTGCACTTACAAACGGCAATAAAACTTCTTGAAAATCTGTGTCAATCACCACTTGGCTTGCCCCGGTATCCTCCAAAACATATTGCAAAGAAGCGATTGGATAGGTTACACATAAGGGAACGGCCACTCCACCGGCTTTCCATATTCCCCATTGGACTGCTACATAATGAAAACCAGGTTGGACCATAAAAGCCACTCGAGCGCCATCTAAGTCAGTTGCCCCTAACAAAAATCGATACGCCCATTGGTTGGACGCATCGATCAATTGTTGGTAAGTATACTCCCCATTGGGGTCTAAAATCGCAACCGAGTTAGCAAATACATGTGCACTCGAAGTAATTTTTGGCATATTATAATTTTGCTTCTATTCCTATAATCTGTACCACGGTTTGTGCTACAGATGCTTTTGGATTTACCGCTACAAAATACAAATCTTGCATACCTGTTGTTGCTTGAATATCCACTTTAATCGCTGGCATTGGAGCACCACGGCGCATGCCGCCACCACCGCCACCTGCTTGCGCGGGAGTAGAGGGAGCCACTACTGGTGTTCCTAATGGAGCACCTTTTTGAGCCGCATTTGGATTAGCGGCCGCTGGAGGACCTCCAAAACTTGCTTGAGAAACTGCAATGAAATTCGTTTTACCAATCACCGGACCTGTAGGAGAACCCACGTGCACTTCAATAACTCCGCCAGAAGCATTAGATCTGCCAGGGGCTGTTGCCGTAATATCCAACGATTTGATTCCTGTTAAATCGATTGCCTTAAATCCAACAAATGGATTTTGACCAATCATATTGGTCGACTTAGCAGGAGTAACCAATTGCTCGATGCCTGATTGCACATCAGCCTTTTCTGGATTTAAAAATGGATGACGTAATAATACCCACTTTTCAGTTTGTACTGAAGCCATCTTTTTGTTACCCTTATCTAAATAAGTAGCACGAACAACGAAAACACCTTTCGTAGTGGCTTGATCTTGAGGAATTGTTGGCGAAAGATCACCTTTCAATCCGATCGAATTATTCGCTTTGGGATCAGACAGACTCATGATATAAGTCACCATGGTTTTCGCATCTGCTTTTGAAATTTGTGGGTGTGCAGCCATCGCGTGGTCACCCCAAACTCCATTTCCACCCATAATAACTTTGTTGGACAATTGGTCAATCATATTTTGTCCTTTATATTTCTCAGCCACTTCTTGGTAGCTAGGTCCTACAGAACGTACATTTTTGATGTGACAAGATTTACAGTCACTTTGATTGATCAAACGCAAACCCGCAGAAGCAAACAAATCACTGTCGGCCTTACGATGAGACTGTGCCATTTCAACCGGATCATATCCAGAAGGAATATAATCAATGGTAGCAGCTACGGCATCTTCTTTAATTCCATTTCCTAAAACACCATCTTCTTTGTCTTTTACAGTCACCTGATAATTGATTTTTTGTCCAGGGAAATAAAAGGATTTATTGGCCGTATTTAAAACGATATCCACTTCAGGAGCTTCATTGCCCACCAAAACTTCAAGCGCGTTAGTGTTACTCGCACCTTTGGCATCTGTAGCTTTTAACGTTACTTGGTAAGTACCTGGATTTGTCAAAACTAATTCAGGGCTTGCACCTTTTAACGTTTTAACTAAAGTACCTAATTTTTTAACGGTCCACGTATAGGTTAAGGCATCGCCATCAAAATCTTTGGTGCCTTCAGCAGACAATGTTGATTTGAAAGGAGCCGCACCTTTTAATTTAGATGCGGATATTTCTACTTGAGGTTTACGGTTTCCTCCTTGGTATTCAACTTTGACTAAACGTGCGTTATCGTTTCCTTTAAACCAGGCAGAGCCATATTCCAAAACATATAAATCACCGTCTGGGCTAAAGCTCATATCGATGGCAGAGCCAAAATTTTGATTAGGTAGAAAGCGCTCCATGGATTTGTAATTTCCTTTTTCGTCCATGGTTACGGCCATGATCCAACCGCGCATAAATTCAACAATTAACCATTTCCCCTCATAATATGCTGGGAAAGCTCTTTTTGCCGTTGGAAAATCAGAACGATGATATACAGGTCCGCCTGTTGCACTTCTACCCGCAGCTCCCATCAATGGAAACTCTTCAGAATTAGCATAAGGGTACCATAAGAAAGCATTTTGTGCGGGAGGCAATTCGCGTAAACCTGTATTATTAGGTGAATCGTTGATCGGATTCACCGGATTGAACTTAGGCCCCATCGCTAAAGTCTCGAAATTAAAGTCGGTATATGGAATGTTATTTCCGATAAAATAAGGCCAACCGAAAAATCCAGGTCCTTTAGCTTGATTAAATTCATCATATCCACGAGGTCCTTTAGGTCCGTCCACTGAGGCATCTGGGCCTACTTCACCCCAATAAATAAATCCTGTTTTTGAGTCAACACTCACGCGCCAAGGATTTCTGTGACCCATCGTGTAAATTTCTGGCTTCGTTTTTGGTTTTCCTACCGGGAATAAATTTCCTTTAGGGATCGAATACGTACCATCTTTTTCAGGATGAATACGTAAGATTTTACCACGAAAATCATTGGTAGAAGCAGCTCCTCTTTGATCATCCCAATAGGCTTGACCCGGACGTTCGTCAATCGGAGAATATCCTTCATTATTGCTATTGCTGGTGTTGTTACCTATGGTTAAAAATAAGTTTCCTGATTTATCAAAAGTCATTCCACCACCCGTATGGCAACATTCATCACGTTGAACTGGAACATCTAATAC
>CAMARL010000191.1 GCA_945860325.1 Spirosoma fluviale
TAAAAAACCACTAATTAAGTAGGCGCGCAGCAGAGACATTGACACAATTTTTAGTTCCTAATAAACCGAAGCGACGCCCATTTTTCATGACATAATTAGCTCTTACTTGGCCATTGTCATAAAATAATTTTTGAGCTCCTTCTTCGTGGCCTGCCACATAATGCATTTCTCGAATCAAAACTCCCCTTTCATTCCATTCCCTTGCCAAACCCTGATATTCATCGTTCTGGAAATGATACGCTTGTTGTTTTTTTCCCGTGGGGAAATATTGAACAAAGGCCCCTGTTTTTTTTCCTTGGTCAAAAGTTCTAAATTCTTTCAACACATGTCCGGGAAAATATTGAATCCATTTCCCATGCCGATTTCCCTTCAAATAGGATTCAATTTTAAGGGTATCTTGGGTTTGTGGATCTAAGCTAAAAAGCGTTCCTGAAAATGGTTTTCCTTGGTAAAACACTCCTGCATTTTCAAATGAAATCTGAGGATTATCCGCTGAAAACGAAAGCATTTTTTCATTCGAAATTTCCATCGAATTCTTTGAAAATATAGCGACTCCATTATCCTCTTTTGAGGAACATTGTAAAAAAATAATCCCGATAAAAAAACTACTGAGATACCGTACCAGGCGTACCATAGAATCCATTCCCATTGATATAAGGATCTTCTTGAGTAATGTGATAATGGTAAATTCCGGCAGGAAATTCTGTGGTTGCATGCGTGTGTCCATGCAAAACATCCAGGTTTGCATTGGTCACTGCTTTGCCATTTTCCCAAGGCCCATAGACTGGAAACCCATCGAGTAAAAACCCTAACAAGGCCATTTTATCTTTTTTAACGGTTGTCAAATACAAGGGTTCCACATGGTAATGGTATTTGCCTCCTGGTGCTGGATGGCCATAATATTGATCAAAAGATGCCATTTCTCCGGTCAATGGCTGGTTGGGCCCAGCATATTGATTATAAAAGGGAACCCCGTTTAATGAAATCCCAATAGCGCTTAAAGGTGTGGCGGTAACATTAGTTGCTGCGACAGGCTTCACCGGTATTTTAAACGTATAAAGGCCGGTTGATATGCTATTGGGATTTTTGGCAAAGTTTAAACCGTTATAGGTTTTGCCAGAAAAGGTTTCGTATAAACTACTGTTTGTAGCATAATACACACTTTTATGATCGGGAGCACCTGTGGCTTCAATCGTCACATAAGTTCCGTCCGAAGTGATTTTTGAGGCTCCATAAATTAATTTAAAATGGGAGGGAACTTCGGAAGTAGCACCCGTGCTCGGAGTGGTTGTACCCCCGGTAGATGTACCTCCACCAGTTGTCGCACCAGTACTAGGCGTAGGAATCGTTGAACTACCTGGATCACTGGATTTAGAGCATCCTAGGCAAAGGATTAAAATTACTAAGGCTTTTTTCATCATTATAAAAGTTTAATTAATTAACGACCTAACATGGGAAATAATCTTCGAATATCAGCTTCCGTCGGAATACTTCCATACTCACAAATTTCAAAAGCTTCTGCATAATTAATTTGCTCCGCTTTTTCTTTCCCGTACCATTTTTCAAGCGCCTTTTTTACTTCAGGGTTAACCTTAGTAACGCGCTTGCTCAATAAATATTCTCTCTGCTTAGCTTTATCTTTCGGAATTTCTGATTCGTAATTTCCGATCCAAGGCAGCCACTCAAAGAACTGAGATTGATGGGCGTCTAGGCCATCCAATTTTTTAGCAATGACTGAGGTTATGTCGACCGCGATGTCTGCTTGGAATGGATTTGGCTTTTTAAAATTGTCCTGAAAATATAAAAAAACAGGGTTTTTGCGTAATGGAGGCGTATCAGGCGCAATGTTGGGAACACCCACCATGAAGGCCGCATCTTGTACTACAACCCCCGTGTAGCGGTGGTCAGGGTGATAATCATTTGAACGTGGGGCAATCACCACATCAGCTTTCCACTCTCTAATTTTACGAATGATTTGAAGTCGGATTTCCAAGGTAGGAAGTAATTCACCATCATGATTATCTAAAACATCATAGGAAACGCCGAGACGCTTGGCCACTTCTTTGGTTTCAGCGATCCGGCGTTTGGCTAACATTCCACCGCCTTCGCTTTGATGACCTGCGTCTCCATTCGTAACGGAAACAAATTTAACGTGATGGCCCATGGCCACAAAAAGGGCGGCGGTGCCTCCACTTTTAATGTCACAATCATCGGGATGAGCGCCAATCATTATGATTTGCAAAGGGCGATCTTGGGCAAAAATCATTGAATTTATACCCAAAAAACAAAAGATAAATAGCCAGTTTTTCATCGTTTTTATGTTTAATTGTAAATTTTTAAGCCAATAAATAAGGCGGTAAATTCGAAAATATTTAACCAAAATAAAAATCGCAATCATTAAATAATCTACATTTTTTAAGAACGCACATTGCATTCCTCTAGGATTAACAAATCGTCACCACTTCAATGCCTAAAATCTGTCCCAGTTTTTCAATTTTATTTCCGATATGTCCAATTCCTATGGCACAATGATGGGCAGGACCTTTTTTGGACCATTCATTCATAAACCGTTTTGCACCTATGGAAAAACGATAACGGCTATTGGTATTGCCTATTTCGAGAATAGGCCCTGCAACTGATTCGCCTTGAGCGACTAAAAGAAACACTTCGTTTTTCCCTTCCACCACAGAAAGTAAGGTGACTGGGCCCTGTTTTACTGACATTTGAATCGATAATCCTTTGCCAGGCTTTCCGTGATACAGAGGAAGCGGAACTAAACCCACCGGCCCTTCTGCGATAGCAAAATGCGCTGGACCATCGTGGCCAAGCAGTATGACATCATCCTTAAAATCCATTAAGTAAAATTCTGAGAAAGAACCACCGGCTCCAAATTCAGCCATAATTTTCATTGCTTGCGCATTCTTCACTTCACATTCCCCCGCTATGGGAATATTTCGTCCGGTCAACAAGGTATTTCCGGCAATAACAGATGTGACTATATTTTCATATTCATTGCCACTTTCACCTTCATAATAATAGGCCATTGAGCCGAGATGATGATTTTCAATTAATTTATCTAGAGCCACAGACGTTTTTGCTGCACGCTCAATTTCATACTTTTCGCACTCAGGCGACACATCAAACGTATGATGAAACTCCAAAATTTTAGCTTCCACCTCACCATCAGTTACCTCATCTCGCCATTTTTTCAATTCACACATTTCCAGAATTTCAATATGAGTTCCAAATACGGCGGATTGTTTTGTCAAATCTGTGTATACATCAAGCATGCCACCGTAATAATGTCCCAAAATACCTAAGCGATTATTCCGCATAGCACGTGATACCCGCGCAGCTTCTGCCCATGTTTCAATTTCCTTCCATGCCTCTTCGTCTTGGAGGTAACCGGTAACAAAATCGTATGTGATCCCCGAGCGGTTAAATACGCTAGCAATTTCAGGAACGGAACAGGCTTGACAGTTTTCTAGCCATAAGCCTGTCATCTTACCTCTGTCGCCTAATTGATTGAACTTGTCATAATCAAGCACGGCTACTGGCTGGAGATTAAGGATAATTATTGGCACCTTTAACTTCTGCGCTATGGGCAATACGGTGGATGATAAAGCATAGGTTGACACATATAAAAAAACAATTTCAACATCATTTATCTTTAAAAAATCAGCGGCCTCACGTGCTTTGATTGGATTGTCTACCATGCCCGCATCCACAACTTCAACACCGAATTTGCCTATTTTATCATGGATAAAACTTTGATAGCGTACTAAATTGTCAAGTAAACCATCAAACTGATCCCAATACGTATCTAATCCAATCCCAAATAATCCTACTTTAGTTTTCATTTTAATGAATAATTGCACCTTTCTAATCCCTCTGTAATTTTACTTAACCCTCATAAAAATTGAGCTTTTTGAAAGCGCAAAATAATGTTACTATCGAAATAAATTT
>CAMARL010000192.1 GCA_945860325.1 Spirosoma fluviale
ACCCAAATTGTACAAGAAATTTATCCAAACAAAATTGCCAAATGGACTGATGAATATAACCCCAGGGCTTTTGGCGATTATTTTCAATCCCAGGGAGTTGGACTCATACTGCTAGAATCCGGTGGGGCTGGATGGGATCTAGAAAAACAATCACTACGCAAAACGAATGCCTGTTTATTATTGGATACCTTCTACGCGATAGCGACAGAAGAATGGAAAACCGAAGACATTGCAACCTATCAATCCTTACTCACAAACGAGAGAAATATCTTTGATATCAAACTGACTAATGCGCCTCTAAACAATAGCAAAAATATAAGAGCCGACATGGGTCTCAACATCTGCGAAGAATATATCAATGGCAAAATTGCATTTACATGGACACTAGAGGAAATTGGGGACCTAAGTATTTACTCGGGACTCACCGAAATTGACGCAGGAAATTATCAGTTAAACGACCACGAGACCATTGAAAAAGGAAAAAATTACAGCTCCTTACAAATGACATGTAACAATCAAATTGCTTTTAATTTAATCGATTACACAAATAAAATAAACCAATCCAAATGACTTCATTACCCGTAATTATTATTGGCGTAAATCCATTTGCCATAGAAGTGGCTCACATATTACAAATCAACAACGTAATTATCTACGGTTTTTTAGACGATGATCCAAAAAAACAAGGTACAGAAATAGGAGAAATTCCGGTATTAGGGAACACAGAAGAAAATACGTATTGGGATTTAATAGGTAAAACCTGTGGTGTATTTGTCGCCCTGGAAAACCCCATTGAAAGAAAAAAAATGATTGAAACCATCGAAGAAGACCGAAAAACTAAACCGGTCAATGCCATTCACCCGAACGCATTAATCGCCAATGTGAAGAGTTTGTCTTATGGAATTTATATCGGCGCAGGTTCCATCATATCTCCCGAAACTAAAATATCAGACAATGTTATCATTGGCCCTGGCGTAACGCTTGAAACGGGAGTAATCATTGAAGAGTTCTCTCAAATTGGCGCCGGTACCACCATCGGCAAAGGGGCTAAAATTGACAAAAATGTATTTGTAGGTATTGGCTCAACCATCGTTGGAAGCTTGGCCATCGGCAAAGGATCAACAGTAGGAGCAGGCAGCGTTGTGATAGAAAATATACCTGCTGGGAAGCGCGTCTTCGGAAATCCGGCTAAAATACTATAGGAATTATATCTTTTCTATATTCTGTGGCTCAACAATACGTAAGAAATGAAACCTTAGGTATAGTTGGGCCACAATGATAACATCGTCCCCACAATAAGCCGCTATGCGATCCAAATCCTTTTCCTTATAAAAAACGTGATTTACTCGATCCCCAGATAGGTCCATTTTTGCTCCATCTATTCCCATTAATTCGGCCAACAATTCTAAGGAGCTATAAGATCTTCGATCACCAAACTTCCACATTTCCATCGTGTCCTGGTGTATAATTTCCCATGGCTTCTTGCCTTGCAATTGCAATGATTTGGGGATTTCAAGCCGATTAGCAAGCATTCTCCTGCACAAATAAGGGAAGTCAAATTCCTTTCCATTGTGCGCCACAAGTGTTAACTCCCTAGATTTATATGTCTTATTAATAAAGTCAATGAACTCTACTAGCAACACTTTTTCGTCTGCATTTGCGATGGTCTTAACTTTCAATGATAACTCCCCTTGTTTATTGACAAACAAAAATCCCATCCCCACCACAATGATTTTTCCAAACTCGGCAAACAAAGCTGCCCGCTCAAAATACATTTCCTCCAAAGAGATATTGGCCGGATTTGACAAATTCTTCGCTTTTTTTACCCAAAAGTCTTTCATTTTATTGGAAATCGAGGAAAAATTCTCGGATCCACTTACTGTTTCGATATCAATGAATAATGTATTCTTAAAGTTTTTTATGGTCTCCATTTTTGTTTCACGTGGAACTGGTTCATTAATTTATACGGATATCGTTTCACGTGGAACGCGAATGATTTCAAATCCAAATAGGTCACTAAGGTGGCCCAAAACTATTTCTTTTACTTCAAATTCGCTGACGCCAACGCCTAATTCATGGCTTAATGACGTTACTCCTTTTTCGGATATCCCACAGGGTACGATGTGTGAGAAGTAAGATAGGTCGGAGTTGACATTAAATGCAAAGCCATGCATGCTGATCCAGCGAGATGCTTTCACACCAAAAGCACAGATTTTTCTTGCTTGGTCTGATTCATGATTAATCCAAACTCCCGTTAATCCATTGATTCTGCCTGCCTCCAGGCCGTAGTCCTGGCACGTAAGAATAATCGCTTCTTCCAACATTCTTAAATACAAGTGTATGTCGGTATAAAAATTCTCTAGGTCAAAAATTGGATAGCCAACGAGTTGGCCCGGTCCGTGATACGTAATGTCTCCCCCTCGATTTGTTTTGAAAAACGTTGCATTAATGGTGTGCAAAAACTCTTCGCGCATCAAAAGGTGTGAGGCGTCACCGCTCTTTCCTAAGGTATAAACATGTGGATGCTGACAGAATAAAAGGTAGTTAGGCGTTACGCTTAGATCATTTTGAGGGTGATCTCGATTGGCCAATTTGATACCTGATATGTCCGACATGAGTCTTTCCTGCATATCCCATGCTTCTTGGTAGGGCACAAGATTTAAATCAACAACTTGGACTTTTTTATTCTGATGGTACATATGGGGCTCGACACGTCTAATCATAAAAACAAAGCTCGTACTTTGGCCAAAACAAATATACGAGAATGGCGAAACATTTAAAGCAGGGCCAACAAGCGGAGCGGCTAGCAGCCCGATATTTAACGGACATGGGCTATTTAATTCTAGAGAAAAATTATAGGTCCGGCAGGGCAGAAGTCGATATCATTGGACAAATCGGGGCCTTCCTTGTTTTCGTGGAAGTAAAGTCTTTGCAAAAAACATTTCACGGAAATCCAGAGGATAGCATTGGTAAACATAAAAAACACATGTTATTTCAAGCTGCAGACGCCTATCAAATAGATAATAATTGGCACAAAGAGGTCCGTTTTGATGCGATTTCAGTTAATTTTTACCCGCAAGCCATCAAAATTGAGCATTTCGAAGATGCTTTTTCGTAAATTCGTAGTTTGAAAAATACATATGATTGCATTCTTAACAGAAGACATAACATTTGAGTTGAAAGAAAAGCTAAAACATAAGGCTTGGCTAAAAGATGCGGCCAGGGCAGAAGGCTTTAACATAGGAGAGCTGAATTATATTTTTTGTTCCGACGCTTATTTGTTGGAAATCAATCAGAAATATTTGGGTCACGACACCTTAACCGATATTGTCACCTTTGACAATTCAGAAGACCCAAAAATAATTGAGGGAGATATATTTATTTCCATTGAAAGAGTTCGCGAAAATGCGCTAAAGTTTGACACAGTTGCCTCAGAATTAAAGAGAGTCATGGTGCATGGACTACTGCACCTAGCCGGATATAAAGACAAAGACAAGGCCCAAAAAGAGTTGATGAGAAACAAGGAAAACGAACACCTTAAAAACATATAAATACATTACGTGTTTCACGTGGAACACCCAATTAAATTTGCATGCAAAATACATACGATGTCATAGTAGTAGGGGCGGGACACGCAGGTTGTGAGGCAGCACATGCGGCAGCACAAATGGGTTCGCGCGTTTTGCTCATTACGATGAACATGCAAACCATTGCGCAAATGTCATGCAACCCGGCCATGGGCGGGGTAGCTAAAGGACAGATTGTTCGAGAAATCGATGCCTTGGGTGGAATGTCAGGAATCATCTCCGACAAAACAATGATTCAATTTCGAATGCTGAATCGATCAAAGGGACCAGCGATGTGGTCGCCTAGGTGTCAGTCGGACCGAATGAGATTTGCTGAAGAGTGGCGTTGGGCATTGGAGGAAAATAAGAATGTGGA
>CAMARL010000193.1 GCA_945860325.1 Spirosoma fluviale
TCTATTTCATCCCCGTTAACCTCAATTCTTTTATTCCATGTTTCATAATAATTAGATAGCTTCCACTTTAAATCTTTAGATTCAACATAAGTTAAATTACCGGTAGCAATCATATTTTTATAAGAAGAGCTATTCAGAAAAACGGTTTGATTAACAAATGAACTATCAATATTGTCCATAGTAAATTTTATGAATTCATTTTCACTTAATTTATTATCATGAAATTCATATAATTTAGCTTTTAACTTTTGAAAATATCGTATGCCATCATCTGAATACTTAATTGTACTCACAAGATAAATTGAATCTTGTTTCAAATCTTGTAAGATAGAAAATAGGTTTTGATCTTTACGTTCAATCATGATTTTGTGTTCTCTTACATTTTCAGCAAAAAATCCAAGAGTTACAGCAGCAAATAGCATCACAAATTCAATAATGTATTCAGACCATTTCTTTTTATGTGTTGGGTGGTGTGGGTGATGTACTTCCATATTTTATAATTAAAATTAAAAATAAGATAATGTTTTCAATTATAAACCTTCCCAACTATTAAGGCTCCGTTATGTTTTCAAAACCTCACGCAAACCACACGTAGCAAAGGACCCACGATTTAACGTAAGCCCTTGTTTTTCATGTAGCGAGACCGGGATTTGAACCCGGGACCTCAGGGTTATGAATCCTGTGTTCTAATAAAATCAATAAACTAGGAAAACATATCCTTCACTTTGTGAAAGAATCCCTTGTCGGACTTACCTGGTTGGGGTGCAAAATTGGCCGAATTTCTTAGTTTTTCTAATAGTTCCGACTCCTCATGGGTCAATTGCTTAGGGGTCCAAATATTGACATGAACTAATTGGTCTCCAATCGAATATCCATTCAATTCTTTTATCCCTTTTCCTTTCAAACGTAATATTTTACCTCCTTGCGTACCGGCTTCAAGCGTTATTTTTGCTTTTCCGGTGATGGTTGGAACTTCGACAGAGGTTCCTAATGCCGCGTCAACGAAGCTTACGTATAAATCAAATATTACATTGTTGCCATCACGATGAAGTAAATCATGCTCCTCTTCCTCAATGACAATTAATAAATCACCAGCAATTCCTCCTCTTGGCGGGACATTCCCTTTGCTACTCATGGAAAGTTGCATGTCATTGGAAACTCCTGATGGGATTTTGATTGGGATGATTTCTTCTTCTAATACTCTACCTTCTCCAAAACAAGCTTCACATTTTGCGCCCACACTTTTTCCTTCGCCACTACAAGTAGGACATGTGGATGAGGTAACCATTTGCCCCAACATCGTTTGTTGGACTCTTTTAACCTGACCCGATCCTTGACATGTTCCACAGGTTTTTAAATCTGTTCCATTTTTAGATCCATTTCCTTGACATGATTTACAAGCCACATGCCTTTTTACCTTGATTTTTTTCTCAACCCCGTTGGCAATTTCCTCCAGATTCAATTTTAATTTTATGCGTAAATCGCTACCCTTTCTTTGTCTACGTCCACCTCCACCACCTCTGCCACCTGAGAAAAAACTGCCAAATGGGCTCTCATCTCCAAAAATATCTCCAAAATTCGAGAAGATATCTTCCATATTCATTCCACCTCCACCAAATCCACCCCCGGCAGCTCCACCCATTCCTGCATGGCCAAAACGGTCAAATTGCGCTTTTTTCTGTGCATTGCTTAATACCTCATAGGCCTCTGCAGCCTCCTTGAATTTTTCTTCAGACTCTTTATTATCTGGATTTTTATCCGGATGATATTTGATGGCCATCTTCCGATAAGCCTTCTTGATTTCTTCCTCTGATGCCGATTTCGATACCCCTAGAATTTCGTAGTAATCTCTTTTTTGAGCCATTTTTTAATTAGTTACCAACCACCACTTTAGCAAAGCGAATGACTTTTTCATTTAATGTATATCCTTTTTCAATTACCTCAACAACCTTACCTTTTTCTGCTTCTGTTGGCGCCGGAAACTGTGTAATGCAATCATGTAAATCTGCGTCAAAAACTTCTCCTTTGGCAGGTAATTCCTTCAAACCTTTGGCTAACAAAATTGAATTTAATCGATTGAAAATCAATTGTGTACCCTCCGATATTTCACCTTGAGGTGCATTGGCTAAAGCGCGCTCATAGTCGTCCATAACAGGTAATAGCTCGACAATTAATTGGGCCGATGCGCTTTGTATTAAATCAATTTTTTCCTTGGCTGTTCTCTTTCTGAAATTTTCGAAATCTGAATATAAACGAAGGTATTTTTCCTTCATTTCGGTTAACTCATCTTTTACTTCTGTGGTTTCCTCCGTGTTTTCAGACTCAGATGGGGTATTTTCAACGGATTCTTGTGTGTTAGCTATTTCCTCTTCCGGATTTATTTCGGTATTTTTCTTTTTCATATGGCAAAATTAATAAGGTTTCCGTTAAACAAATCATACACCAAAAACTATTTTATGACAGTTTGGCATAATTTGAATAGCATTCGTAAATTTATGTCGCATGAGTAGGTCTCCCAAAAACATTTCTGATACAATTAAATCCTTGGCATCCCGACATGGATTCGAGTTTTGCGGTTTGTCTAATGCTGATTTTTTAGAAGCCGAAGCACCTAGGCTGGAAAATTGGCTTTCCCAAAATATGCAGGGGAACATGTCCTACATGGAGAATCATTTTGATAAACGTTTAGATCCAAGGAAATTAGTGGATGGTTGTAAAACGGTTGTTTCATTAGTGTATAATTATTTTCCATCACCAGATTTTCAACCTTTACAAGACAGCTTTAAGGTATCAAAATATGCTTTTGGTGCCGATTATCATGTGGTGATTAAAGATAAAATGAAGCTTTTATGGGATGATTTACAGGCTGAATTAGGTGATTTTACAGGTAGGATGTTTGTTGACTCAGCTCCCATTTTAGAAAAAGCTTGGGCTCAGAAATCGGGTATTGGTTGGATCGGGAAAAATGCAAATCTAATTATCCCGAAAAGGGGCAGCTTTTATTTTTTAGCCGAGATGCTGATTGACCTAACTTGTGAACCCGATGGACCCATCAAAGATTTTTGCGGTACATGCACGCGTTGCATTGACGCTTGTCCCACGGATGCCATTACGCCTTATGTGGTTGATGGGTCGAAATGCATCAGTTATTTCACGATCGAATTAAAAGAGAATATGCCTATCGAATTGCAAAAGGATTTTAAGGATTGGATATTTGGTTGTGATATATGCCAAGATGTTTGTCCCTGGAATCGTTTTTCTAAGCCACATCAAGAACCTCTTTTTGAAACAAATAGTCAATTTTTAGGTCTTAATCGGCAGGATTGGGAAGGACTTTCGGAAGATTTATTTAATGAATTATTTCGCTATTCAGCAATTAATCGAACGAAATTGAAAGGAATAAAAAGAAACATAGCGCACATAAAAAAAATGGAACCATGAGGCCATGGTCCATTTTTGCAAATTAAACCCTAAAGTGAATTTCTTTGGATGAATTGTAGATCTAATTCTACGTTTTCTTTTGAATTTTCTTGAATCATTTCTGCAGCCATTCTGCCCATTTGATTCGGTTGGCTTGAAATGACGGAGATTCCGCCGGCCAACAATTCTTTAAAACATGAATCGTTATATCCGATTAATCCTATATCTTTTCCAACTTCAAATCCGTTTTTGTCCGCGTAATGGATGGCCTTGGCAAGGTCGCAATCCGCTAAAGTGAAATAAATTTCACCTAAACGCATCTCGTCTTCGTCAAGACCATCTAAAACTTGGAAATTCATTGAAATAGATTCGCAGAATTTACTACATCCATTAATTAAATCGGCATCGAAATAATCTTCCTCTGTCAGAACTAAATTAAATGAATGGTACTTATTAAACAGGTTTAGTTGGGTATTAAAAACTTTTTTGATTTGACTGATTGGTTT
>CAMARL010000194.1 GCA_945860325.1 Spirosoma fluviale
CCTAAGCGCGAATGTCCGTGTAAGATGATTTGTTTGCTATCGATTTCAGGTAATTTTTCTAAGAAATCCACGGTTCTATGTAGCCCCCAAGCCCAAGCCCCATTAGCCGACCATTCTTCAGGGTTAAGACCTAGTTCGGTCGCCAACAAAGTTCTTACGCCATTTTTGTATCCTTCCGGTAAATCCTCTTCAAAATCACCACAGGCTACTGTGATACTTCCATATCCGGCTTCGACAACTTTCTCAAATTGCCACCTGGATGCCCAAGCACCTCTTTTCACAGGAGCACCAGCCTGGTATTTAATGACTCCCTTTTCATCACAAACGGTGTATTTTGTGAATACGGATATGTCGGTATCTGGGCTACATGTTTGATTTCCACAAAAGTTAAGTCCAAGGAATACAGGAACTTTTTTAGTTGTTTTAGGCAGAACTCCCAATACATCGAAACTATATTTACCGGCTAAAGTAACCTTCCAATTATATTGTAAGGCCTTTCCATTCATGATTTCTTTTTTCGAAATCAATTGGAAACTTTGACTTATTTTTTTCTTTGGCATTTTCCCAAACATCACATTTGAGTATTGCTCAAGCCAATATTGTTTTTGTTTTATCCACCCATTTTTATCCTTTACGATTTGACCATTAGGTGTTTTTAGTGCTTCAGGAAGGGTATATGGACTAATTTTACTTTCGTCGTAATTAGCTACAAAAGGTTTCTGTGCCATAGTTTGCAAAGAGATTAGCGCGGCGGCTAGGTAGATGATATTTTTCATAGGTTTGAATAGGTGGGCCAATTTAAGTATTTTGAATAGATGATTTTTATCAATTCTTAATTTTTTTACAAATTGTTTTACATTTTAATTTATTACTTTTGGGTTGTAATTCATGTTTGAGCTTACAATAAAATATTTATATGGAATATTTCAAAAGAATCGAATTCACAACGGCCAATGAGACAATTTTAAATCTCAAAAATGCCATCAGTCAATATAAAGTCATTCATCTTTCAGGGTATAATTTATCGATTTCGATACAGGAATTTTACACGAATTTATCTGATTCGATTGGTGAAATTTTCAACGAGGACGAGGATATTTTAACCGGAGAACGCAAAGACAATCGTTGGATCGATATTTCGTATGATCCAGATTTGCAAGATCGTTACCGCAGTAGCAATACGCGCCAGCCTTTACATACAGATGATTCTTATGTAGAATTAGGAGATGAAAAATCATTGCAATTCTTTTTTTGTGAGTCAAGAGCGGCCTTTGGCGGTGCGACAACTTTCTTTGATTTACCCGATTTAGTGGCTTGCATGAAGTCAGATGGAGAAGATGAATTATTGAATCGTTTGTTGACTACGATTGTTCATTTCGATAAAGCTGGCAATAAAAAAATACGCAAAATCGTGGATCAAGATGAGAAGGGATATTTAGCTAATTGGAATTACTATTGCATCGATAGAGAAAAAAACACACCTGCGGCTTTGGCTTTGTGTGAAGATTTTCATGCTTTTTTGGAATCTAGAATTATACAGGCAGGTTTAGTGATGCCCGTTCAATTAGAAAAGGGTGATGCTGTCTTTTTTCATGATGATCGAATCTTACATGGTCGGAATGCCTATTTTGCTACTCAGAAAGGGGAACGCTGCTTGATTAAAGGTAAAATCATTTTGGATCCTGAATTTGAATTGGTCTAATTTATCTCATAAGCTAGGTTTAGGTACTTGGCAATTAGGTGGAGTTAATCTGATTCATGGGGTAGCCATGGGATGGGATTCCATGGATGAACATACCGCTGTTGAAATTCTTCAAACAGCCTTTTCCTCTGGCATTCAGTTTATAGATACCGCTGACTCTTATGGTCAGGGGCAAGCCGAACGATATATTGGTCAGGCTATTCGCACACATAAAAAAGATTCTGATTGGGATAGAAGTAAAATCATAATTTGCACCAAGTTTGGGAATCGGGTGCTGGATGATGGAACGATGGTTCAAGATTTTTCCCCTGAGCATTTAGTTAGGGCTGTTGACGCGAGCCTAGCCCGATTATCCTGCGATTACCTAGACATTTTATTATTTCATAGTCCACCTGAAAATTTTGATTGGGCCAATTATGATCGTGGACCATTGGATGAATTGGTTCGTGCAGGGAAGATTAAGGAATATGGCGTCAGTTCAAAAAGTGTGTATGGGGCTAAATCGGTGATGGATGCTGAATTTGGAAGCGTGATTGAGGTTATCTTTAATGCATTGGATCGAAGAGCTGCAACGGTTTTGGGAAATCATCCAAGTAGAAAAAAATATCATGTGATAGGCCGAGTGCCACTGGCCTCTGGATTTTTAACCGATAAGGTATTTTTAAAAGATCCTTCGATGTTTGGTGGGGGCTATCGATCTAAGATTCCAGAGAGAGATGTAAATTGGTTTATAGAGTCGGCTAATAAGCTGGCTTTCTTAAAGGAAATGCAAGGAGGCCTGACAATTAATGCGTTGGCTTTTTGTCTTCAAAGCGACTGCATCGATGTGGTAATACCAGGCGTAAAGGATTTGAACCAATTAAATGCACATCTAAATGCGCTGGATTTACCTGATTTGTCTGATGATGTTATTAAAAAAATAGAGGACGCAATACCAACTGTTCCCTCTTGGTGGTTGCCCGCTTAATCCAAAAATAAAATTCATTAAGTATCAGGGAGTAAGTATCAGGTAATAAGTATCAGGTAAAAAAGTAGAGATGCTATACCTCGCGTATATTATACCCAAAATTTACAATCGTATTCACAACAAAAAAGCCCGACATATTTGTCGAGCTTTAATGAGCCTCCTATCGGGATAAACGGGGACGCCCAGTCGCGGAATGCAATTCCAATGACCTACTGATTAAAACAAAAAAGCCCGACATTCTTGTCGAGCTTTAATGAGCCTCCTATCGGGATCGAACCAATGACCTACTGATTACAAGTCAGTTGCTCTACCAGCTGAGCTAAGGAGGCTTAAATTGGTTTGCAAAACTAACCGAATTAGGTCAAAATGCCAAACCTAGCTTGAAAAAAAATCACTCTTTTTTCAATTTTTCTATTTCTGCTTCTGCCTGTGAAATCTTTTTCTCCACTTCAGCCCTTAGCTTATCTGAGTTTTTCGACTTAGCAAAAAACTCTAAGTTATTGGTTAACACGGCGATATCATTTTCTAAAGCCTGGATTTTTTTACGAGAATCAGGAGCAGTGGATTTTCTCTCTTCCGTGCTGTGGTTACTCTCTGCCGACAATGATTTCAATTCAAATCCCCATGCAGCTAATTTTTCTGCTGGCTGAGTTCTTGCAAAATCAATTAACGAGTTCCAAGAATTTCTGAATTTCTCTTGAATATTCCTAACATCTTTTCTGGGTACATAACCGATGGCATCCCAATCTGCTTTGATGATACCTAAATTGGCCAACGATTCAGCGTCTTTTAACATAGCTTGCATGGTGGATAAAATACCATTTTTAGCCGTTAAATTAGCTTCGAATTCCTCATCCTGAGGTCCTTTGTTTTTCTCTCTCTTTAAATTAAAATAGGCATCACAAGTAGCTTTGAATTTAGCATAAATTTGATCTTTTTGCTTTTCAGGTACATGACCTATTTCTTTCCAACGCTTTTGAAGCCCGATCACCATGTTGGTAATTTCAGGGGTTTCTGTGCCCGTTTCTACGATTCCATTAACTTGGTCTACTAATAATTGTTTAGCCGCCAAATTAGCTTTTCTTTCCGCATCAATCTTACTGAAAAATTCACTCTTGTGTTTAAAGAACGTTTTTAAGTCAGACCAGAAAAGATGACTTACCTCTTTTCCACCCTCACGAGGCAGCCCACCTTTCAATTTCCCCCACTGCTCTTGTAAAGCTAA
>CAMARL010000195.1 GCA_945860325.1 Spirosoma fluviale
GATGCGATTGAATTACAGGCTCATGGCAATCACATTACGTATCGCAATATTTATGTGAAGGAATTAGCGCCTGAACCTTCGTATCAAGTTTCGGACCAAGAAAAATCCGAAGGTTTTGAGGCCATGTTTGACGGTTCAAGTTTATTTAATTGGACTGGAAATATGATCGATTATGTGCCTGAAAATGGAGAATTAGCAATATATCCTAAAAGAGGTGGAAAGGGTAATTTATATACGAAAAAGGAATATGGCGATTTTCATATGAAATTCGAGTTCCAATTGACCCCTGGGGCCAATAATGGCTTAGGAATTCGTGCGCCATTAGAAGGAGATGCGGCTTATGTGGGGATGGAATTACAGATCTTGGATAATACGGCACCGGTATGGGCAAAATTGCAACCTTATCAATACCATGGATCTGTGTATGGGATTATTCCTGCTAAGCAAGGATTTTTAAAACCTGTTGGCGAGTGGAACCAAGAAGAGGTGATTGCCAAAGGAAATAAAATCATAGTTATTTTAAATGGTGAGGTGATTTTAGATGGAGACATTGTAGAGGCGACTAAGTCGGGAACTGCAGATCACAAAGAACATCCAGGATTATTAAACAAAACGGGACATATTGGGTTTTTAGGTCATGGTGATTCGTTGAGATTTAGAAATTTAAGAATTAAAGATATTGTTGAACCTATTTTAACTGTAAAAAAGAAAAAAAAGTCATGAGTATTCAACTTACTGTAAACAAGAAAAAGATGTCTTTAGACATCGATCCCAATACGCCACTTTTGTGGGCCTTGCGGGACCATTTGTCTCTAAAAGGGACTAAATACGGCTGTGGTATTGCACAATGTGGCGCTTGCACCGTTTGGGTTAATGGAGAAGCTACACGTTCATGTGTGCTTCCGATTTCAGCGGTTGCCAATGCCGATATCACCACGATCGAAGGCTTAAGTGATCATGGAGATCATCCGGTCCAAGTGGCTTGGGATGAGTTAGATGTTCCTCAGTGTGGATATTGCCAAGCAGGACAAATTATGACGGCGGCTTCCTTGTTGAAAAAGAAGCCGAATCCTTCCAAGACTGAAATTGTCGATGGAATGTCTGGAAATATTTGCCGTTGCGGTACTTATCACCGTATTCAAGAAGCTGTTAAATTAGCCTCTGAAATCGCATTAAAGAAAAAGACTAAATCAACGGTTAAAAAATCAGCCTAATCATGAAAAGCACAAGAAGATCTTTTATACAGAAAACGGCTTTATTTAGTGGAGCCTTTTGCCTAGGTTTTGATTGGTTTCAAGCAAATGGCAAAGAAGTTTCTATGGTTCAAACAACCATGGAATCAGGACGGTTTAATGCTTTTTTAGCGATCGATCCAAGCGGTAAAATAATTTTATATTCGCCAAATCCAGAAATTGGACAAGGAATTAAGACCGCCTTTCCTGTGGTTGTGGCTGAGGAATTAGATGTGGAATGGAAGGATGTAGAAGTACGTCAGGCCAATTTAGATACTCAAAATTTTGAGCGTCAATTAACCGGAGGAAGTGGTGCGTTAAAGCATTCATGGGAGCGTTTGCGTAAGGCGGGCGCTACGGCTAGAAAGATGTTCGTTCAGGCAGCTGCACAGACATGGAATGTGGATGCCAGTGCATGTAAAACGTCAAAAGGATTTGTTTTAGGGCCCAAAGGTCAGAAAGCAAGTTATGGTTCTTTAGTTGCCATTGCTTCTAAATTGCCAGTACCCACGGAAGTGACTTACAAGAATAGAAAGGATTATCAGATTATTGGAAAGCGTACGAAGGGAGTTGATAATCAAAGTGTTGTCACTGGAAAGCCGGTTTTTGGTTTGGATATTGATAAGCCAGGAATGCTGATTGCGCAAATCATTCGCCCTCCTTTTGGAGCTACGTTAAAATCTTTTGATGCGGCTGATGCACTTAAAATGCCAGGAATTATAGACGTGGTTTCATTTAAGAATAAAGTGGCCATCGTAGGAAAGAGCACATGGGAAGTGATGAAAGCTAGGGCTACTGTGTCATGTAAATACAACTCAGGCGATTTCGAAAGTGATTCAACACATCAGAAATGGTTTGATGAAGGAATGAAGACCGATAAGGCGACGGTTCAACGAAAAGATGGAGATTTTGCAGCGGCTCTTGCTCGTTCTGCTAAAGTGGTGGAAGCTACGTACGAATGTCCTTTTATTTCTCATAGCCCGATGGAGCCGATGAACTTCTTTGCAGATGTTCGTGCTGATGGAACGGTTTTACTAGCCGGTCCTACGCAAGTTCCTCAATCAGCTCAAAAAGCAGTTGCATCTTTATTGAAGATCGATGAGAAAAAAGTTGAAGTAGAGCTGTCCAAAATGGGTGGAGGCTTTGGTCGTAGATTAAACAATGATTATGCATTGGACGCGGCTGAACTATCTAGCATTATCAAAAAGCCTGTCAAAGTGATGTGGACACGTGAGGATGATATGGGGGGTGGAATTTACCGTCCGGCGGCAAGGTATCATTTTAAAGCAGGTTTAGATGCTGCAGGTAATATGATTGCTTTTTATTTACGTGGAGTAGGTATTAATGCAGGTAATGCAACTAGACAAGATAATTTCCCGGTAGGTGCCATTGAGAATGTGTTAGTTGAGTCGGTAAACCAAGTGTCTGCTGTGTCCACGGGACCTTGGCGTGCTCCGATTACCAACTTTTTAGGCTATGCTGAACAAGCTTTTTTAGACGAAGTGGCTGAGGCTGGCGGTAAAGATCCCGTACAAATGCGTTTGGATTGGTTGGCCCGCGCTAAATCAAATCCAGTCGGTAAGATCACGTATGAGCCAGATCGTTTTATCGAGGTGATTAAGCAAGCTGCAGAAAAATCAAATTGGAAGAAAAAACCAGGTATACATCAAGGATTTAGTGTTTATTTCTCTCATTTGTCTTATGTAGCTCAAGTAGCTGATGCGCAAATGGTGGATGGTAAAGCCAAAATTACGCATGTAACTGCGGTGACTGATTGCGGAGAAGTGGTTAATTTAAGTGGTGCAGAAAACCAAATTAAAGGAGCTATTATCGACGGAATGGGTCATGCCTTGTTTGCCAAATTAAGGTTTAATGATGGGGTTGCTTCGCCGACCAATTTCAATGGATATCGATTAATTAAAGGGAATGAAATCCCGACAATTAATGCATATTTTGTTGACAATGGGATTGAGCCGACAGGTTTAGGAGAGCCAGCTTTACCGCCAACGGGTGGATCTATAGCGAATGCACTTTATGCCGCTACAAAGAAGCGACTTTACAAGCAGCCCTTTGAAGTATAGATTTTAATTGAATAATTTGAGAGGCGCTCAATAAGCGCCTCTCTTTTTTTATGTCTAAATCTAATTTACAACGGGAAAGGCCACCACTCTTAGTCGGGTAAAGCCAAATGGAATTAGGCGTATCGTTTCTGATTCTTTGTTTACACTTCCTTCATAAACCCCAGTTCTCGTGGTGATCGGTTGATGTGCCACACCATCTTGGGTTTTCCAGTCAGGAATTTTTTTACCTAAAGTCGTTATTTCAAATGGGCTACTCATTGAATTCCATTTGAACTCCTTTGGAAAGGGAACGGTATGAAAACTGGTATTGGGGATGGGATTTGAGATGGTGGTTTTTAGGAGGCCAAAATTCCAGTCACTTTTTGGCATGATTTCTAAATACTCACCTTCTTGTGGATGTATTTGTTTTGTCACTTCCTCTTTGATTTTTAGGGCATATATGAGTGCTCCTTTTTCGATGGATCTTGAGTTTTTCGCCCAGTTTTTAGTTGTAATTTCGTTTGGAAAAAATAGGTCCACTTGATCATTTTTGTTCCATGTTCTTTTGATTCGAACGATT
>CAMARL010000196.1 GCA_945860325.1 Spirosoma fluviale
TCTATCACATTTTTCTGACCATACAAAGGAATAGAAGATTTTTGCACATAATTAAACCCACGAATATCGTCCATACCCGCGGTATGATCCTTATGTTCATGGGTATAAATTACCGCATCTACATGCTTGATTCCTTCCCTAAGAATTTGTTGGCGAAAATCAGGACCCGTGTCAATGATAAAACTTTTACCTTGAGTTTCTATATGAATGGAAACTCTTAATCGATTATCACGCGGGTCATTAGACCTGCAGACTTCACAATCGCAGGCAATCATCGGAATCCCCTGAGAAGTTCCCGTTCCTAAAAACGTCACTTGTATCGGGGACATACAATTACTCCGTTAAAGCTTTCACTTGGGAAACCAATGCATCAAAATTTAAAGGCTTTGCTAAAAAATCATTGAAGCCTGCCTCTTTAAATTCTGCCATTGAATAATTTCTTGCATTTCCCGTAATAGCAATCATCGGAATTTTTGATTTGCTTGCGTCAACTAAAGCGCGTACTGCCCTTGCACATTCCATACCATCCATCACGGGCATATTGATATCTAATAAAATAATATCAAAATCAGCTTTGGCTAATTCGTCTAAAACTTGTTGGCCATTTTTCACCGCATGAATCTCAAAATTCTGAAATTCTAAAATCTTTTTAGCCAAATTTTGAATCACTGAACTATCTTCTGCAATCAATACTTTTTTCATAAAAAACAAATTTAAACGTGACGTAAGCTTATAAGGGTAAAAATAGCCAATGAAACCTGCATTTCAAATCAAAAAAGCATAAAAAAGCGATTCCTTAAGAACCGCCTTTTATTTATTTCTAAAGCCTTTATTTCACGTAAAATGAAACAGAAGACTTGTCCCAATCTAAGGTTACTTGGCCAGTAGCCGAAACCCCAATGGTAAATCTTTCAGTCATTTTATGCTCACTTGGTTTTGCCATGACGCGTAAAATATCCTTTTCAGCTTTGTAGGTATAAGCACCCCACATTTTAGCTTCCTTATTGAAAATGATCGTCCAATCCGTTTCTCCTGGAATCGTCAACAAAGAATAAACGCCTTTAGCTAATTTCTTACCTTGAACGGTCACATCGTTTGAAAATTCAATGGTGGTCGATTCGTTGGCCCCTGTTCTCCAAACGTCCCCAAAAGGAACTAATGCCTTCTGAGCTTTTGTTCCAAAAACCAACCTTCCCTTCACTGCAGGTTGTGCATATTTAATCATCACCTCTGTATTTCCCACTTTTTGAACAACAACTGCGGGCGGAGAAGGGACTTGAGTTTGTGCAATGGCACCAAAGCCTACTAGGCAAGTTAAAATAACCAATAATTTTTTCATGATTTCTGTTTAAAAATAGTTTTACAAATTAAGCCAATAATTTAATTTTAACACCAACGCTCGGTTACGAATTTGAAAAATTTCTGGAAAATAATTATCCGTATACACTAAAAATAAATCCGAAGCGGGCTTATATCGCCATTGTAATCTAGCGTTTAGATTAATATTTTTCGTTTGTTGATTCAACTGAAAAAAGGTAGCAAAAAATAATTTATTGGTAAAAGTGATGTCAATTTTAGGACGAATGATCCAAAACTGAGAAGACACTTTTTTTGCCGTCGCCACGTCGGTACCCGGAATTATAACATCTTGAATATCATTATAATCTAAGGCCATCGAAATACTTCCAAAAGGTTGGAATCTATATCCTATTTCACCGGTAATCCCTGTACGCCAACCATCGCCATAATAACCCCCAAATCTAGCGGTGGTCGAATAGGTCAACAATTTAATAGGGGATGATTTGTATAAAAAATTAATGGCGTTCCATGCATGATCCGTTCCTTTTTTCAAGGCAGTATTCCCCATTCGAGTGGCATCAAAATCATATAAAAGTTTGACGTAATCATACGAAAGAAAAGTACCGAAACTTGATTGGTCTTTAAGCTTTCCCTCAATCGCCATGTAGGTTGTATTATCTGTTTTGACTCCCTGGTTATTCCAATAATTCATGGAAGTAGCTCTTAATGTCAAATAAAATAATTTAGATGATTTATTCTTAGGATAAAATATTTTACCAAACTCCGGATTGATATAGGTATAATTCACTCGGGGCACATATCCCACTTCAGGGTTATAATTGGCCCCTACCCATTGGTGTTTCCAACTAATAATCCAGTTGTTATCTTGGTAGGCTAGAGATGCAGCATGGGAAAAATTTTCATCCTTATTTTGAGGGGTCAAAGAACCATAATAGAATATTTTACCGGTCCAAAAATTATTCGCAGACGCTAGATTATATTCTACACCAATATTGCGATTGTATTCCAAAAAGCCATTTTGTCTTTGTAAGTCTGTGTCAATAAACGATTGCTTATTGATCATAAAAACGCCCACATTAGAGCGAGCAAATAATTTACGCTGAAATGCCACCATCGAATAATTTTGAGTAGGAACTCCTTTGGCTTCAATTCGCTCAGACTGCACATTCAATACTCCGATGCGCCAGTCATTGGTCAACTTACCACTTAATCGGGCCCCGTAAGTAATAGGGGTTTGATCATAAATACCTGTTTTGGGATTCAATGCTAGGCCAATTCTCCTCGAAAAAAATGGGCGAATATTTTCCGTTCCAAAACCATCAAACAAATCCGAATTCTCAATAAAAAATTGCCTTTTTTCAGGATAAAATAATTCAAACCGATCCAAGTTGGTTTGTTGGCGATCCACATCCACCTGTGAAAAATCGGGATTTAACGTCATGTCCAAATTCATACTTGAACTTATGGACACCTTGATGTCACCCCCTATTTGATTTCTGAAATTCGCAGGATTCTTTGTCTCATAATTCGCTGATATACCTGATAGAACATAAGGAATAACGGAAATATTTTGTTTAGGAGTAGGAGGTGGCGTATCCCAAACCAATACTCCTGCATAGGCCAATGCGGCCGTTGGGAATTGTCGGGGCACCGGCGCCCAGGACGATTTTTCCTTGGCTTTTAAATCTAAACGCGAAAAATTAATGCCCCAACGAGTCGAATTTCCTCGATAACGAATGGATTTGAAGGGAATAGCCGCTTCAAAAATCCAGGACTTATTATTATAGGTGGTAGCCGATTCCCATTTATTGTCCCAGTTCAAATTCATCTTGGCTCCCTCCGACATTTGGCCATCCCACTGAGCTCCAGCGGCATTAGCTCCAAAAGAAAAACCTGTAGTTTTATCCTCAAACGTGTCTATGAAAACTAAAAAGTTGTCATTGCTACCAAATGAAAAATCTCGCTTTAATGACTCAACGACATAATTGGATTCCGATTGTAAAAAGCATTCCGCAGAAATATACAAATACTTGTCGTCATATGTCATCCGCACATCCGTCCTAAGCTTAGAGCACAAAGTATCAAAGGGATTGACCATCATAAAATCACTCACCGCAGCGGCAGAAAACCAAGCAGCCTCATCCAATTTTCCGTCAATCTTTAAAACCCCTTGCGATTGCTTAATGTGCATTTTATAATTTTCATTTCTTTTTTGACTAAAAACGAAAATGGGGATGCTCACTAAAAGTACTAAGTAAATATATTTTTGCATTGCTTATTGTATCCTTATCATACAAAGGTAATCTAATAATTGATAGGCTTTTGCTGAGTTATAGGGAGAATCAAAATAAAAAGAACATTTTTAAAAGAATGTAAAGAAAATCCTTTTGCTTGTTTTATTTTTACAATTCGAAATTTATTAAACTATGGGAAGAGCATTCGAGTTTAGAAAAGCAAGAAAATTTAAACGCTGGGGACAAATGGCCAAAACCTTTACCAA
>CAMARL010000197.1 GCA_945860325.1 Spirosoma fluviale
CGCCTTGGGTACCCACAAAAACCTGGAAAGAGCAGAATCCAATGCGTTACGCAGCTAATTTCAAAACACCGATGTTGCTGACAGTAGGGGAGAATGACTTCCGTGTACCCATCAATAATACCTTAGAAAACTGGAGCATTCATCAGCGCTTAAAAATTCCAAGTAAATTGATTGTTTTTCCAAGCGAAAATCATTGGATTTTAAATCCTGAAAATTCAAAGTTTCATTATCAGGAAATTGGCAACTGGTTAGGCACCTATTTAAAATAATTTCCCTAGCTTTTTAACTTTTTAAATTTAGTAAAGCTGAACCATAACTCCCTTTTTTATAGATTCATCGCAAGCAAAAGCTATCCGAAGGCTGTTTACGGCGTCATCCAAATGATCCTTTAAATCTACGTTTTCTTGAATAGCTTGTAAGAAATAGAGTTGCTCGCGATCACATAATTCTTGATGATTTGGCTCGTCGGTTAGGTTCACCCATTCGTCATCCCGGCTGAAATCATTGTTGGCATCTAAGTCGGCCCAATGAACGCGAAGGGATTCTGTTTTTGTGTGAGCTTCGATGGAGGAAGATTTGCCTTCGCCACCGGCTTCTTTAGCCACGATGGAAACGGAACCTTTGGGTCCAAAGACATCTTTGACAAAATAAGCAGTTTGGGAAATCATGGGACCCCAACCCGCTTCGTACCAACCTACTGATCCATCCTCAAAATAAATTTGAAGTTGGCCATAGTTGTAATTTCCTGCCGGAATATCCTCCGTCATTCTGGCGCCGATCGCGGAAACTCGAACGGGTTTCGATCGGGTCATTTGGCACATAACGTCAATATAATGAACTCCACAATCGACGATAGGGCTTAGGCTCTTCATTAAATTACGGTGCACATCCCACATGTATCCGTGACTTTGCTGGTTTAAATTCATTCGCATCACCAAAGGCTTGCCCAGGTTTTTCGTGATTTCAATGAATTTAATCCAAGATGGATGGTGACGTAAAATATAACCTACGACTAATTTTTTACCTGATTTCAACACAGCCTTTGCTACATTTTCTGCTCCAGCTAATGAATCGGCAATCGGTTTTTCTAAAAATACATGGCAACCGGCCTCTAAAGCAGCGACTGAAAAAGCCTCATGGGTATCAGGGTAGGTAGAAATACATACGGCATCAGGTTTTGTTTCCTTAAGCGCTGCATAATAATCGGAATACAATGCTTGGCCACCTCCTAATTCCTGATTTAATTTTTCCTTACTGGCACCGGTGGAAACGAGTCCACATATTTCAAATCCTGGAATGGTATGATAGGCTTTTGCATGTGAAGCGCCCATGTTACCACATCCTACTACCAATACGCGAATATTTTTTGATTGAGTCATTTTGAATTTTTTATCTCTTGAAATTAAAAAGAATGATTAGAATTAACATCTTTTTTGAAAATCTATTGTTGAAATTATTAAATAATAATAAAAATAATTTATTGTATCAAAAATATACATTAACTTGTGGTATATGTTGTAAAGTTTAGAATATTTTGATGAAGTAAATTGGAGAATACAAAAAAATCCTGGCCTTTGACCAGGATTTTTTTTGATTAATGGTGCAAAAATCAGCTTGGAATTGGCTCAATTATTGATTTTGTTTTGATCTAGCAAAGTTTTTTTAATCTTAGTATTCTTGGAAAAGTGGATGAATCATTAATTCATCAATGACCACATGCGCGGGTTGATTCATGATGTAAAAAATACTATCAGCCATATCTTCACAAGATAACCAATCTTTATGCGACTCTGAACCTTGGGGTTCTGTGTGAAACATCGTGTCAACCAAGCCTGAATAGACGGTAGATACTTTTATGCCATCTCTTCTGACTTCTTTTCTTAGCGCTTCGGTAAATGCATGTTGGGCATATTTTGATGAACAATACAAGGCTCCCCCATCAAAAACCCGTTTCGCCACGTCAGATGCTACTGAAATAATATGCCCCTTTTTTGCTTCCTTCATAGATGGCAAAACTGCTTTTGAGAATAAAAATGTTCCTTTAACATTGGTGTTAAATATGGTATCCCAAGATTGGCCTGAAAAAGATTCTGTTGGTCCAAAAGTCCCAGTCCCCGCATTATTGATTAAGAAATCTATTTTTTGAAAGGTATGCGCCGTTTTGTCGATGGTTTGTTGGACAAATGCCTCATCCGAAACATCACCCACAAAATACAAAGGTCGATGTCCTATTTCGGTTATTTCGGCTGCCAAATCTTTTAATTCACCTTGGCTTCTGGCGACAATGGATAATTGGAAATTATTTTTGGCTAACAATAGCGCTAGTGCACGTCCAATTCCCTTGGAGGCTCCTGTGATGATGGCGGTTTTTATTTGGGATTGCATTTTCTATTTGGATTAAATATGGTGTATAAATTTATTGTTTTATTATTAGATATAATTTCAATAAATGATTTAATTCATAAAATTGATTTAAATATTTAAAATGCATTTAATTGTAATATATTTTTATTAATTTAAATAATTCCAATAAAATTAAATTTAAAGCCATGAAAAAAGTCATTGACATATTGGCCAAAAAAGGGTCTAACGTAATTTCAGTTTCTCCTGAAGCAAAAATCATTTCAGCCTTGCAGATTATGCAGGAGAAGAATATAGGTTCTGTAGTGGTGATACAAGAGGGCAAGTATATGGGTATTTTGACGGAGCGCGATTATGCTAGAAAAGTAATTTTATTAGACAAAAACTCATCAGAAACCTCAGTAGCAGAAATTATGACGACTGATTTGCCTTTGATCGATCGAACCACCAGCCTTGAATCTTGCATGGTTATCATGTCGGAGAAAAACATTCGATATTTACCTGTCGTGGAGGAGGGGGAACTGATGGGAATTATTTCGATCAATGATTTAATTCGATCTACGATTCAAAATCATTTAGAAATGATCGAGTATCTCAAGAATTACATTCATACCTAAATGAAGACAAACAGTGACCTTAAAAAGATTTGTTTTTTAGTAAATCCACAGAAAAGTAATATTAAACCTTATTATGAATGGATTTTGGCTGAAGTAGCTGAAAAAAGACCTACATGGTTCATTCATTTATTTCATCAACAATGGCCTGCCGACTTACAAAATTTTGACGAAGTTTGGATCATGGGGGGCGATGGTACCTTCAATTATTTTGTGAATAAATATCCCACATGCGCTATTCCCATAGGTTTATTTGAAGGGGGGACCGGAAATGATTTTCATTGGAAAGTTTTTGGCAAAATTTCAAAAAAAGAACATTTGGACCATATTTTGAATGGTCATACAGCGAGTTACGACGCTGGACAGGTTAATGACATGATTTTTTTAAATGGGGTGGGGGTCGGCATTGAAGGGGATGTGTTAAAATCGATGCAGGCCATTCGATTTATAGGTGGAACTTTAGGGTATTATTTGGCGGCGATACCCCAACTATTTAAATTTAAATCCTATGAGATTACCTTTGATCGCGGAGGAAAAACAATCGTTAAGAAAGTATTTTTGTGCATGATTTTTAATTCCTCCAGAGCAGGTGGTGGATTCCATTTTTTTCCGATGGCCTCCATTCAAGATGGCGTGTTGGATATGATGTTATGCAATCCCATAGCTGTCATTAAACGTCTTTTTTATATGCCCTTAATTCAAAAAGGCAAGCATGTGAACTATTCTTTTTTGGAATTCTCCACCATACAATCTACGAAAATTCAATGCAATCGAGTTTTATGTGCCAGTGTGGATGGAGAAGATTTAACGTCTGATA
>CAMARL010000198.1 GCA_945860325.1 Spirosoma fluviale
CTTAAAAATGAATGCATTAATTATTGGCGGTACGGGATTTTTCGGAAAATCAATTTTAGATTCTTTTAAAAGAGGATTATTGAAAAGATTTGGAGTATCCAAAATCACCGTATTAGCTCGAAATATTGATTCATTTAAAAAATCAAATCCGGAATTAATTGATCCTGGGGTTGATTATTTAGAAGGAGACATCGCTAAAATGGATCATTTGCCCGAGTTTGACATAATCATTCATGCGGCTACTTCTACAAATTTAAAGAATTATACAGAGCAGCCTGCAACTGAAAAAGACAATTTAGAACTTGGCGTTACTAATTTTTGTAAACTGATTAGTCAGTCTAACATGAATCCAAAAATTGTGTATTGTAGTTCTGGCGCGGTCTATGGAAAGCAAGCAATCCATGTGGAGAAAATGGATGAAATGTGCCCATTTAATGATGATTTCAGGGGTTTTTCTCCCGAAAAATTAATTTATTTGAAGGGGAAAAGGTTTGCTGAAATAGAAATTAGTCAATTGGGATCTGTCCAAAACAAGCACGTTTCTATCGCTAGATGTTTTGCATTTTCAGGTAAATATGTCCCAAGAGATCTACATTATGCGTATGGAAATTTTATTGGATCGGCCGAAAAAGGCGAAAAAATAATGGTTGATGCAGAAGGTATTGTATATAGAAGTTTTATGGAGTCGGATGATTTAGTGGAAAGTTTATTTGAAATTGCCTTACATTCAAACCCAAATTGTCCGATATTTAATGTAGGTTCGGACATTCAAATTTCGTTATATGATTTAGCAAAAAATATGGCGGATCGTTATGGGGTGGAATATGAATTTAAGAACTTTGATGATTCTAAAATTATTGATCGATATGTCCCTAATGTGGATCAATTAAAAAAACTTTTATTACACGCGTATGACTAAGAAAATTAGTATTGTGACACCTTGTTATAATGAAGAATTCAACGTGGAGCCTTTGTATGAAAAGGTGAAAATTGAAATGGCAAAATTGTCAAATTATACATATGAGCATATATTTATAGACAATTATTCTACGGATAACACGCTAGTCAAGCTAAAGAACATTGCGAGTGTTGACAAGAATGTAAAGATCATCGTGAATGCTAGAAATTTCGGTCACATTAAATCACCTTATTATGGGATGTTGCAAGCTGATGGCGATGTGGTCATTAGTTTGGTTTCTGATTTGCAAGACCCGCCGGAATTAATCCCTGATTTTATTAAAAAATGGGAGGAGGGCTATAAAATTGTGGTTGGTGTAAAAGAGAAAAGTGAAGAAAACATCATCATGTTTTCAATTCGTAAATTATTTTATAAAATCATTGATCGGATTTCTGATACGAGTCAAATTCAAAATTTCACTGGATTTGGATTATATGATAGGCAATTTATGGATGTGTTAAAAAATATCCAAGAACCTTATCCTTATTTCAGAGGACTAGTTTCTGAATTGGGATTTTCAATTTGTCAAATCCCATACCTTCAGCCCAAGCGATTAAAAGGGAATACAAAAAACAATTTTTTCACTTTGTATGATATGGCGATGCTCGGATTCACTAGCCATTCAAAAGTGCCCTTAAGAATGTCTAGTTTTATAGGTTTCGTCGTGGCTTTTTTGTCGATTCTTATTGCGAGTATTTACCTAATTTATAAGATTTTATTTTGGGATAATTTTCAAGTGGGCATAGCTCCTTTGGTGATTGGTTTCTTCTTTTTTGGCGGAGTTCAATTGTTCTTTTTGGGGATCATTGGTGAATATATATCAGCGATTTTAACTCAAGTTAAAAACAGACCTTTGGTGATAGAAAAAGAGCGAATTAATTTTTGAGTTTAGCCTGTCTATAATACTTATACTGGGTGAATTTTACTATTGTCTAATTTTTATTGGGTGTCCGACGCTAAAAAATGTTCGCCTTCCCCCACACCGATCACCAAGGGACTCCCTTTCCGCGCGGCAATCAGTCGGTCTGGAAATCCATTCTCCATCACAATGATGACATAAGCTCCTACGACCCTTTTTAGGGCCACGCGCATCGCCTCTTCTAACGAGTAATCATTGTTTTTCTGTATTTCTTCTATGAAATTAACCAGTACTTTTGTGTCCGTTTCACTTTTGAAGACATAGCCTTTTTGAATGAGCTCTTGTTTTAAGGAAGCATAATTTTCGATGATTCCATTGTGAACCAGGGTCAATTGGCCATTATTCGATGTATGCGGATGCGCATTGGCGTCCGAGGGTTCCCCATGTGTAGCCCAACGTGTATGACCAATCCCAACGGTCGCCGTCTCTATCATTTTTTCATCCCAAACCTCCAATTCCGCCACTCGACCCTTTCGCTTAAAGGTTTCAATTTGCTCACCATACAGCGCTATTCCTGAACTATCATATCCTCGATACTCCAATCTTTTTAAGCCCTTTAAAATAATGGGATACGCTTTTTGAGATCCAATGTAGGCGACAATTCCACACATAATTTTGTATTTTTTAAATATTTGAAATAATTCGGTCAAAACCTTTAATTATACAAATATCTTATTTTTGGCTATTTATTGCAAATTAATATGTAATAAATTACGTATTAATAATTTATTTTAATAGTATTATTTTAATAAAAAGCTTTTTCTTAAAGCGTATTTGAACCGTGATGTAAGGAAGAATTTGAATATGACCACTTTGGCCAGGTGCGCTTGCTTACAGATATGACTAAAAAAAATGTAAAGGAATTAAATTTTTGAAAGGATATTTTCTAGTTTCTTGATTTCTTCTTGGCCATCGTATTGAGAAATAGATTTTCTCATGACTAATTTTTCAAATGGCTTATTTAATAAGCCTTGGATTTCTTGTGCAAGGGTGGCAGGACGAAAGTCGAAGCAAACCTTTCCATTTTGATCATTTACGATGAGCGAAGAACCACCTGAGTCAGTAGCTAATACAGGCACTCCACAATAAATGGCCTCCATCATCACAAGGCCCATGCTTTCTTCTCGTGAACAGGATAAAAATAGGTCGGCAGAGCACATGGTTTGAACATATTCTTGGTGATTTAATTGATCAAGAATTTGGACATTCGGGAATTCACTCGCATTAATCTTGCACTTCATTAATTCAGCATATCCATTGTTAGGCCATTTCCCTAACCAAATAAATTCGAAATCATCTCCTTTGCAAAAGTTGCTGACCTCTAGAAATAGATCAAGACCCTTTCGGTAACACAGTGTTCCAGATGAAACAATTCGCTTTTTACCCCCTGAGTTAGGTGTTATTTCTTTCAGGCAATGTTCGATGTATTGGGTGTCAATGGCCGACTGGAATGTGACGTATTTTGAGCCGATGAGCGATATAAATAATTTTTTGACTAAAATAGAACAGCCGATAACTTGGTCTGCTTGATCAATTAATAAGTTGATTTCCTGAGCGGCTATTTGCTCAAAGTTATAGAGGTATTCATGGACATGGATGCACGTTTTTACTGAAAAATGTTCCTTAAATTTCAGTAAATAAGCATTGTCAATCGTGTTAATATACCAAATATCGCTTTTGAACTCACACTCAATCCTCTTTAATCGATTGAGCATGACATCTTCACCCAGATGAAATCTAATTTTATCTAAAAGATTAAAGGTGCTTTCTAAGTAAAATAGTTTTACATCTTTAGGTAAATCAGAAACTAATTCACCTCCTTGTTGCATTAAAACTATCCCTATGTCAAATTTGGAACGATCCAAGCTTTCAAC